>DATGXU010000365.1:0-4512 GCA_035298685.1 Magnetospirillum sp.
GCTGGTGGTCTCGACCACCATCCTGGCCGGCGCGGTGGTGGGCTGGGCGCTGGTCAGGGCCAAGGTGCTGCCGGGCAGCACCGCCGCCTGGGGATCGTCGCCCGGCGGCGCCTCGGCCATGGTCAGCCTGGCGGCGGAATATGGCGCCGACGTGCGGCTGGTGGCCTTCATGCAGTACCTGCGGGTGGTGATCGTGGTGCTGTCGGCATCGGTGGTCACCCGCCTGGCGGTCGGCCCCACGCCGCAGGGCGTTCCGGCTCACGACTTCTGGGTCATGCCGCCGCTGGCCCCCTTTGCCGCCACCGTGGCGGTCGCCGTTTTCGGGGCCGTCGCCGCCGTCCGGCTAAGACTGCCGGCCGGCGCCATGACCGGCCCGCTGGTGCTGGGCACCCTATTGCATGCCACAGGCATCCTCGACATCGTGCTGCCGCCTTGGCTGCTGAGCCTGGGCTATGCCGGCCTGGGGTGGTACGTGGGGCTGGGCTTCAACCGGGCCATCTTCATCTATGCGTTGCGCGCCCTGCCCAAGCTGTTGCTGGCGACCGCGCTGTTGATCACGCTCTGCGCCCTGTCGGCGTGGGTGCTGACGTGGCGCCTGCACATCGACCCGCTGACGGCCTATCTGGCCACCAGCCCCGGCGGGCTTGATTCCATCGCCATCATCGTCGTCGGCAGCCATGCCAACATCCCGCTGGTCTTGGCGGCGCAGACATTGCGACTGTTTCTGGTTCTGGCCACCGGACCGAGCCTGGCAAAACTCATTGCACGCTTTGCATGAATTGTGCCACGCAAATTCACCCTTTGGGTTAGTTCATAAGATATATCTTTCGGTCAAGATGGTGGTAGAAGCCCTACATTGAGCATGGTAATGATGCTCATCGACGGCTCTGCTTGAACGCATGCAACAAAATTGGGCACCATGACCCCTGTGAAGGACCAGGAACGCATCCGGCGTCGACTGCCCCGCAACGAACGCGAGCGGCTGATCGTCGATGAAGCCATCCGCTTTTTCGCCGAGGTGGGCTTCGAGGGGCAGACCCGCGCGCTGGCCCAGCGGCTGGGCGTGACGCAACCTTTGCTGTACCGGTATTTCCCCGACAAGGAATCGCTGATCGAACGCGTCTATCAAGAGGTGTTCGAGGGCGGTTGGGACCCCGCCTGGGACGTTCTGCTGCGCGACCGCTCGCGGCCCCTGTCCGACCGCCTGCACGAGCTGTATCGGCTTTATACCCTTGAGAACTTCAATTACGAACGGGTTCGGCTGTTCATGTTCGCCGGCCTGAAGGACCGCGAGATCGCCAGCCGCTACCTGGCGTTCCTGCGCGATCATCTGTTCATCCCGCTGGCACGCGAGGTCCGCGCCACCGCCGGTCTGGAGACCGACGCCCTGCCGACCGAATCGGAAATCGAGGCCGCCGCCGGCTTGCACGGCGCCGTCGGCTATGTGGGGCTGCGTCGCTGGGTCTATCAGACGTCGGTGGAAATCGACGTGGCGGCGGCCATCTCGACCCTGATCGAGGCCTTCGTCGCCGGCGCCCCCGCCACAGCCGGCAAACTGGCCGCCGCGGGCGGCTGACGTCGCAAGACACTTGCCAACGGCGGCCGTCAGGTTTAGGGCAAAGGGCTGCAGATCGACCCAGGGGATAAGCATATGAAGAAACTTCTGGTGGCCCTTGCGGCCTTGGCCGTGGCCGGTTGCTCCACGGACCCCCGCCCGCTGGTGCCCGATACGGCCCAAGGCCCGGCCAGCTATGTCTGCTACAACAGCGCCGCCTCGTCCCCCGACGAAATCCGCGCCATCGCCGAGCGTCAATGCGGCAAGTCGGGGCTGGGCGTCTCGGGCCTGATCGGGCAAAGCTTCACGCCTTTGCGCTGCGGCTTCCTGACCCCCAGCGTCGCCGCGTTCCAGTGCGGCAGCGGCAGCAGCTATTACACAGCTCCCGCGCAGTAACCGCCGCTGAAAAAGACAAGGCCGCCGCCCCCGGCTTGGGGACGGCGGCCTTTTTTCATGGGCGCGCTCAGACCTGTTCGATGGCCGACAGCAGCCAGCGGCCGCCGGGGCTGCGCGCGAAGGTCCACGCCTCGGTGGCCTCGACCGGGTTGTTGGCATCGCCTTCGACCACGCGGCCGTCGTCGACGCGAACCATGTAATCCTTGGCGCTGAAGGTGATCATGGCGGTGGCGTATTCCAGCTCGCCGTCGCGCCAGGTTTCGGTGACGTCCCCCTTCAGCAGGTGCACGTCGGACACCACGTTGCGAACGCCGCGCGACTGATCGCGCGACAGATCCTCGCTCATCCAACCCACCACTTCCGGGGTGGCCAGTTGGCGCAGGGCCACCGGGTTGCCCTCAGTCCACGCCGTCTGAACGCCGGCGATGATCTTGGTGAAGGTTTCCTGGTCGGCAGCCGACACCTCGAATTCCTTTTCCACCCGGCGCGGCGGTTGGCTGGCCGCACCCGAGGGCGGAAGGGCCACCGGGGTCGACGGCTGCACGTCGTGGGCATAAGCGTCGCGGCGATACTCCATGTCGGCATGGGGCGCGGGCGCGGGCGCGGGCTGCGCCGAACGACGGCTGAAGAAGCGGTAGGCCAGCCAACCCAGACCGCCGATCAGCGCGAACTGCAGCAGCATGCCCAGGAAGCTGGCGCCGGGCGACGCTTCGGACGCGGCGGCCAGAGCCGGCGAATGACCGAACAGCATCGAGCCGATGCCGGCGCCGACCAGACCACCCAGAATGCCGCCCATCATCGGGTTGCGCTGAAAGAAACCGGGCTGAGCGGCCGGCGCCATGGGCGCGGCCATGCCCGGCTGCGGACGGACGGCGCCGGGATTGTACATGGGCTGCTGCGCCGGCTGCGACAGCGGGGACTGCTCCACCGCCGGGCGCTGCGGCGCCGAACTGGGCGGCGGCGGCGTGGTGGTGCGCTCGATCGGACGATCATAGGTGCGCGAGCCGCGCGAGCCCAGGCTCGACCCCTTGCCGGCCCTGGCCCAGGCGTCGGCGCCCATGGACAAGGCCAGCACCAGGCTCAGGACGACGGCGAACAGCTTGTGCCTCATGCGAATATCCTATGCACGAAAGAAGATGGCGGGACCCATATAGGTCCCGCCATCGGGAATGCAAATGACGCTTCGGTAATGCCGGTCAGGCGTTGTCTTCGGCGCCCTTGATCCGGCTGGCCAGCGACGCCGCCATGAACTGGTCCAGATCGCCGTCCAGCACGCCCTGGGTGTCCGACGTCTCGACGTTGGTGCGCAGGTCCTTGATCATCTGATAGGGCTGCAGCACATAGGAACGGATCTGGTGGCCCCAGCCGATGTCGGTCTTGGTGTCCTCCAGCGCCTGGGCCGCCGCCTCGCGCTTTTGCAGTTCCACCTCGTACAGGCGGGCGCGCAGCATTTCCCACGCCCGCGCGCGGTTCTGGTGCTGCGACCGCTCGGTCTGGCAGGCCACGGCGATGTTGGTGGGCAGGTGGGTGATACGCACCGCCGAATCTGTCTTGTTGATGTGCTGACCGCCGGCACCGGATGCGCGATAGGTGTCGATGCGGCAATCGCCTTCGTTGATCTGGATGTCGATGGTGTCGTCCACCTGCGGATACACCCACACCGAGGCGAAGCTGGTCTGGCGCCGGGCGTTGCTGTCGAAGGGCGAGATGCGGACCAGACGATGGACGCCCGCTTCGGTCTTCAGCCAGCCATAGGCGTTGTGGCCCAGCACCTTCATGGTCACCGACTTGATGCCGGCGGCTTCACCGGCGGTCTCTTCCACCAGCTCCACCTTGTAGCCGTGCTGTTCGGCCCAGCGGAAATACATGCGCTGCAGCATCTCGGCCCAATCCTGGGCCTCGGTGCCGCCGGCGCCGGCATTGATTTCCACATAGCAGTCGTTGGCGTCGGCCTCGCCCGACAGCAGCGTCTCCAGCTCCATCTTGCCGGCACGCTCCTTCAGCGCGCGGATCTGGGCCTCGGCGTCGGCGGCGACGTCGGCGTCGCCCTCCATCTCGGCCAGTTCGATCAGCTCGATCAGTTCGGCCAGTTCACGTTCGAGCGCGCGGCAGCCGCCGACCATGCCGTCGAGCTGGGTGCGCTCGCGCATCAGCTTTTGCGCTTTCTCGGCGTCGTTCCACAGATTGGGGTCCTCGGACGCCGCGTTCAGCTCGTCCAGGCGCATCAGCGCCGCGTCCCAATCCAGGTGGCGCTTCAGCAGGGCGACGGAGCTGCGAACGTCCTGGGCCAGCGCTTCGATCTCGGCGCGCATGGCGGTTCCTTTCCAAATCAATAGCGAACGGGTGTTTTAGGGGAGTGTGGCGATAATCGCAACACCCGAGGCGGAAAGGCGGGCGCGGAGCGGGGATCGCGCCCCGCTCCGCGCCACCTTGCCTAATACAATCCGCCCGGCATGGGCGCCGCCGTGGCCGGCGTGGGAGCGACGGGGGCAACCAACCCGTTGGCGGGGGCCGCCCCGCCCTCTTCCGGCAGCGGCGAGAAGGTGAAGCCCTCGGTCCCC
>DATGXU010000366.1:0-6515 GCA_035298685.1 Magnetospirillum sp.
CCTGACCTTGCTGGCCGGGTCGGCCGAGGACGTGGTCATCGACGGGGGTAGGGTGGTCGGGCTGGTGCTGGCCGATGGCCGCCGCATCGGCGCCGGGGCCGTGGTCATCACCACCGGCACCTTCCTGCGCGGGCTGGTTCATTGCGGCGAGAAGCGGTGGCCGGCCGGTCGGGTGGGGGACGCGCCGTCGTATGGCTTGTCGGCGGCGCTGACCCGCGCCGGCTTCCCTTTGCAACGCTTGAAGACCGGAACGCCGGCGCGGCTGGATGGCCGCACCATCGATTGGGCGTCGCTGGAAATGCAGCCGGGCGACGATCCGCCGGTGCCGTTCTCGACGCTGACCGACCGCATCACCGTGCCGCAAATCGCCTGCGGCATTACCTACACCACCGCCCAGACCCACGCCATCATCCGCGCCAATCTGCACCGGGCGCCCATGTACTCGGGTCAGATCCAGAGCGTCGGTCCGCGCTATTGCCCATCCATCGAGGACAAGATCGTCCGCTTCGCCGACAAGGACCGCCACCAGCTGTTCCTTGAGCCGGAGGGGCTGGACGATCACACAGTCTATCCCAACGGCATTTCCACCTCGCTGCCGGCCGAGGTGCAGCAGGCCATGATCCATTCCATTCCCGGATTGGAACAGGTGACCATCCTGCGGCCCGGCTATGCCATCGAATACGATTTCATCGACCCGCGCGAACTGCACCGCACGTTGGAAACCCGGCGGGTCGGCGGCCTGTTCCTGGCCGGCCAGATCAACGGCACCACCGGCTATGAAGAGGCGGGGGCGCAGGGTCTGCTGTCCGGCATCAACGCCGCCTGCGCGGTGTCGGGGGCACCGCCGTTGGTGCTGGATCGCGCCGACGCCTATCTGGGCGTGATGGTGGACGATCTGGTCACCCTGGGCACCTCCGAGCCCTATCGCATGTTCACCTCGCGCGCCGAATATCGTCTGTTGCTGCGCGCCGACAATGCCGATCTGCGCCTGACCCCCAAGGGGCTGGAGGTCGGCTGTGTCGGCTCGGAACGCTCGATGCGCTTCCGAGACAAAAGCGCCGCCCTCGATCATGGCCGGCAACTTCTGTCGGAGTTGAAGGCGTCGCCCAATGTCCTGCGCAAGCATGGGCTCGAGGTCAACCAGGACGGCGTGGTGCGCTCGGCCTGGGACCTGCTGGCCTATCCCACCATCGACCTTGGCCGCCTGGCCGGGGTATGGCCCGAGCTGGGGGTCTTCGCCCCCGAGATTGCCGAGCAGCTGCAGATCGAGGGAACCTATCGCGGCTATCTGGCCCGCCAGGATGCCGACATCCGTGCCTATCGTCGCGACGAGGATTTGGAGCTGCCGGCAGAGTTGGACTACGACGCCATTGGCTCGCTGTCCAACGAGGTGCGGCAGAAGCTGAAGGCGGCGCGGCCGGCCACCCTGGCGGCGGCGGGGCGCATCCCCGGCATCACCCCGGCGGCACTGACGGCGCTGTTGGCGCACGTCAAACGGCGGGCGGCGGTCTGATCCATATTTTGTGTTTCACGTGAAACACGGACACAAGAGGGGAAGGGGAATGACCCCGACGGAATTTCAGGACAAAACCGGCGTTTCACGTGAAACGCTGGACCGGCTGACCATCTATGCCGACACTCTGGTCAAGTGGCAGGCCCGCATCAATCTGGTCGGCCCCGACACCGTTCCCAATCTGTGGCAGCGCCATTTGCTGGATTCGGCCCAGGTTTTCCCCATTCTTCCACAACCTATCCACAGACTTGTGGACATGGGGTGCGGCGCCGGCTTTCCCGGTCTAGTGCTGGCGATCATGGGCGTGCCCGATGTCCATCTGATCGAGTCCGACACCCGGAAATGCGCCTTCCTGCGCGAGGTGGCGCGCCTGACCAACACCCCGGTGACCATTCACAACGCCCGCATCGAGGCGGTGGCACCGCTGGGCGCCGACGTGGTGACCGCGCGGGCCTTGGCGCCGCTGGAAAAATTGCTGGGTTGGGCCGAACGCCACCTGTTGCCGGAAGGCCACTGTGTGTTTCTAAAGGGCAGGGGGGTGGAAGACGAATTGACCCTGGCCGCCAAAGAATGGAATATCACTTTCGAGCGGTTCCCCTCGCAGACGGACCCGCTCGGAACAATCCTTCACCTGAAAGAGGTTTGCCGTGGTCGAGCACAGCGTTAGCAGCGCCCCCACGAGGCCCACCCGCATCATCGCCATCGCCAATCAGAAGGGCGGGGTGGGCAAGACCACCACCACCATCAATCTGGCGACGGCCATGGCCGCCACCAAGAAGAAGGTGCTGATCATCGACCTGGACCCCCAGGGCAATGCCAGCACCGGCCTTGGCATCGACCGCTCGGCGCGCGCGGTGAATTCCTATCACGTGCTGATCGGCGAGGCCGAGCTGGCCGAGACCACGCTGGCCACCGACATTCCCGGCCTGTCCGTGGTGCCGTCGGGCGTGGACCTGTCGGGCGCCGAGATCGAGCTGGTGGAAATGGAGCGGCGCGAACAGCGTCTGGCCACCGCCTTGGCCAGCGCGGTCGGCGCCTATGATTACGTGCTGATCGACTGCCCGCCGTCGCTGAACCTGCTGACGGTCAACGCCCTGGTCGCCGCCCATTCGGTGATGGTGCCGCTGCAATGCGAGTTCTTCGCACTGGAAGGCATCAGCCATCTGGTGCAGACCATCGAGCGGGTACGTCAGGCGCTGAACCCGACGCTGGAACTGCAGGGCATCGTGCTGACCATGTTCGACAAGCGTAACAACCTGTCGGAAATGGTCGCCGCCGACGTGCGCGAATTTTTCGGCGACAAGGTCTACAAGACGGTGATCCCGCGCAACGTCCGTATTTCCGAGGCGCCGTCCCACGGCAAGCCGGTACTGATCTACGACGTCAAATGCACCGGCTCCGAGGCCTATATCCATCTGGCCTCGGAAGTGTTGAAGCGCGAACGTAAGCTGAGGGCAGCAGGGTGAGTATGGTGGCTGAGGAAAAGCGTCGCAATCTGGGTCGCGGCCTGTCCGCGTTGTTGGGGGATTCCGGTGTGGTGGCCGCCGCCGCCGTGCTGGACAACGCCGCGCCGGCCGCCGCCGTGGCGGGGGCGCCGGCCCGTGGCCTGAAAACCCTGGCCGTCTCGCAGATGAAGCCGGGCAAGTTCCAGCCGCGCCGCCAGTTCGACGACGACGCGATCGCCGACCTGGTGGAATCGGTGCGGGAAAAGGGCATCCTTCAGCCCATCCTGGTCCGTCCCCTTGATGGCGTGTACGAGATCATCGCCGGCGAGCGCCGTTGGCGCGCCGCCCAGCGGGCGCAGCTGCACGAAGTGCCGGTGATCATCCGCGAGTTCACCGACAAGGAAGCGTTGGAAGTCGCCCTGGTCGAGAACCTGCAGCGCCAGGATCTGTCGCCGCTGGAAGAGGCCGAGGGCTATCGCCGTCTGGTGGACGAATTCGACCACACCCAAGAGGAACTGGCCAAGGCGGTCGGCAAGTCGCGCAGCCACGTGGCCAACATGATGCGCCTGCTGGCGTTGCCCGATCCCATCAAGGCCATGGTCGAGGCCAAGCAGATTTCCGCCGGCCATGCCCGCGCCCTGCTGACCGCCGACGATCCGGTGGCGTTGGCACGCGAAGTGGTGGACAAGCAGCTGAACGTGCGCCAGACCGAAAAGCTGGCGGCCGGCGAGGCCAAGGCCCGGCAGGGCACGGGTGGCGGTCGTTCGGTCTCGACCGAGCACAAGGATGCCGACACCGCCGCCCTGGAACGTGACCTGGCCGAGATGCTGGGGGTGCGGGTGACGCTGAAGTCGCTGGGCAAGGGCGGCGAGCTGACCATTCATTACGGCAGCCTCGAGCAGCTGGACGACATTCTGTCGCGTCTGGGCGGCGGGAACTAGGCCGGCCGGCTGGCAGAGCAGGCGCTGTGAATCGCGCCGTTGTTATGGGGACATGGGGATGGCGAGCGAAGGCGGACTGGAAACGCTGCTGGATCGGATACCCGCCGAGGTAGCCGAGACCTTCACCCCTGCCCAGCGCGCGGCGCTGTGGAACGCGGTCAAGCCGGTCAGCTGGCGCCGGCATCCGGTCAACATCCGGCTGTCGTTTCCCATGATCGGCGGCCGCTTTTTCGTCACCGTGGTTGGTGGCCAGGAAAAGCGCGCCAACGAGCGCCGTTTCCGCGAGCGGCGCATGTTTCCCTTGCGCACTGCCGGCAACATCCTTTTTCTTCTCGGCGTCGGCGGTGCGTTCTATGCCAGCGCCGTGCTGGGTATCGTTCTATTCTCCAATCTGACCGAATTCTAAGGGATATCTCTGACCATGACTTCGTGCCCCTGCGGTTCCGGCCGCGGCTTCGACGAGTGCTGTGGCCCGCTGCTGAGCGGCGGTGCCGCGCCGTCGCCCGAGGCGTTGATGCGCTCGCGCTATAGCGCCTTCACCCGCGCCGATCTGGATTATCTGGAAAACAGCCTGGCCCCCGAGGCCAAGGAAGATTACGACCGCTCGGAAACCGAGACCTGGGTCAAGGAAGCCAGGTGGGACGGGCTGGAGATTCGCTCGTCCGCCACTGACGGCGACAACGGCTCGGTGGAATTCGTCGCCCGCTACCGGCTGCGCGGCAAGGTGTTCGCCCACCACGAACTGGCCTCGTTCCGCCAGCACGAGGGCCGCTGGGTCTACGTGGACGGCGTGATGAACCCGCGTCCGGCGCAGCGCGTCGCCGACAAGGTGGGCCGCAACGATCCGTGCCCGTGCGGCTCGGGCAAGAAGTACAAGAAGTGCTGCGGCGCCTGACGGTTCCCCTGAAACAGGAAAAGGCCGGTCCCTGGCGGGGCCGGCCTTTTTTGTGTGCTATGCCCGTGCGCCGTCAGGCGCGCAGGGTCTCGGGCGATTCGAAACCCAGCTCCCGCGCCTCGGCGTCAAAGGCTTCGCGGTACAGCGGATAGGCCGCCGTCTTCTTCATGGTCTCGCCGGTCAGGGCGTTGATGTAATCGCTGCGGACCAGCAGCGGATGCGCGGCCTTGTTGGGGCAGGCGTCGCCCTCGGCGATCAGGGCCTTGATCTGTGCCGCCAGGCCGGCGGTATGACAGGCGTCCAGGTCGGCTTCGCGGCGCAGATCTTCATTCTCGGCGCGCAAATCCTCGTTCTCTTCCTTCAGACGCTCGATCTCGGCGCGCAGTTCGGCCAATTCGAATTCAGTGGCGGTCATGGGCGGCCTCCTGCCGAAAAAGGGGGCGAAAAAACGAACGGCCGGGCAGTGAGCCCGGCCTCGTGTCGTTCATTCGCCCGTACCACGGGAGAGGGGGAAAGAGTTCTTATCGGCGGAACCTCGCTCCCTCATGTCCTCACCATACGCCCGTTCGGGCAGCGCGTCAAACGGCTGCCGCTGGGGGCAAGCGGGCCAAGGCCCTATGGGAGAAGTGGTGGAGAAGGCGCAGCAAGGCTGCACATATGAAAAAAGCCCCCGAAGGAGCCTCAATCATTTTTCCCTGTAAGGGAAATTGGAGCGGGCGAAGGGATTCGAACCCTCGACCCCAACCTTGGCAAGGTTGTGCTCTACCCCTGAGCTACGCCCGCTTCCTGGCGTGTTCCCCGTGGCTCAGCGCCGCGGAGGACCGGATAAATACGGGAAAGCCGTGGGGCTGGCAAGAACTTTTTTCGACCTTCGCGCATTTGGGCGAATCGGGCGGCGGCGGGGCCGGCTCTGGGCGCGGGAATGGCGGCTTTGCCCTTGCCAGCTGTCGGGGGACGGTCCATCTATTGCGGGTCGAACTCCCTACGGAACGGATGACAATGGACCTGATCTTCGGCTCTGGCGCCAAGCCCGCCGCCGCTGGCGCTGCCCCTGGCGATCTCATCAAGGACGGCTCCGCCGCGACGTTCATGGCCGACGTCATGGAGATGTCGCGCAAGGTCCCCGTCATCGTCGATTTCTGGGCCACCTGGTGTGGGCCGTGCAAGCAGCTTGGCCCCATGCTGGAAAAGCTGGTGCGCGAGATGCGCGGCGCCGTGCGCATGGTCAAGATCGACGTGGACAAGGAACAGCAACTGGCCGCCCAGTTGCGCATCCAGTCGGTTCCCACGGTCTATGCCTTCAAGGACGGCCGGCCGGTTGACGCCTTCACCGGTGCCCAGCCCGAAAGCCAGCTGCGCGCCTTCTTGCAGCGCCTGACCGCCGGGGCAGAGGGCGAACCCACTTTGGACGACATCGTGGCCGAGGCCAAGGAACTGCTGGCCGGCGGCGACGCCGAGACCGCCGCCCAGGCGTTCCAGCAGGTGCTGGCCGAGGACCCGTCGCACGCCGGCGCCATGGCGGGTCTGCTGCGGTCGTTGCTGGCCCTGGGCGATACGGCCACCGTCGCCCAGATGCTGCCGCAACTGCCGCCGGTGATGCTGAAGAATCCCGAGGTGGCGGCCATCAAGACCGAGCTGGAGCTCAAGGAAACCGCCGCCGCCAGCGCCGGCCAGGCGGCCGAGCTGCGGCGCCGTCTTGCCGCCGACGCCAACGACCATCA
>DATGXU010000367.1:0-6533 GCA_035298685.1 Magnetospirillum sp.
CCGGTCCGCGCATGACCGCCCCGCCGCCGGCCAACATGCCGCCGCGCCAGGGTCCGCGCATGACCGCGCCGCCCGGCCCCAACGCCCCGGTGCGCACCACCGTGCCCGCCGGCACCGCTCCCGCCCGCCCCGCCACCGAGGAGGACGAGGAGGAGATCGCGCGCAAGAAGGCCGCCGCCCACAAGCCGGTGCCGGTCAAGCGCACCGAGCCGCGCCGCCGCACCGGCAAGCTGACCATCACCGACGCCCTGACCGACGACGATCGCGGTGAACGCGGCCGTTCGCTGGCGGCGGTCAAGCGTGCTCGCGAACGCGAGCGGCTGAAGAACCTGCAGAAGGGGGCCGAGAAGGTCATCCGCGACGTCATCATCCCCGAGACTCTGACCGTTCAGGAACTGGCCAACCGCATGGCCGAGCGCGGCGGCGACGTCATCAAGACGCTGATGCGCATGGGCGTGATGGCCACCATCAACCAGAACATCGACGCCGACACCGCCGAGTTGGTGGTGGCCGAGTTCGGCCACAACTTCAAGCGCGTGTCCGAAGCCGACGTGCTGGTGGGCCTGGAAGGCGACAGCGACACCGACGCCGAGCTGACCTCGCGTCCGCCGGTGGTGACCATCATGGGTCACGTCGACCACGGCAAGACCTCGCTGCTGGATGCGCTGCGCGAAACCGACGTGGTGTCGGGCGAAGCCGGCGGCATCACCCAGCACATCGGTGCCTATCAGGTCACCATGCGTTCGGGCGGCAAGATCACCTTCATCGACACGCCCGGCCACGAAGCCTTCACCGCCATGCGCGCCCGTGGCGCCAAGGTGACCGACATCGTGGTGCTGGTGGTGGCCGCCGACGACGGCATCATGCCGCAGACGGTGGAAGCCATCCGCCACGCCAAGGCCGCCGGTGTTCCGATCATCGTCGCCATCAACAAGATCGACAAGCCCGACGCCAGTCCCGACCGCGTCCGCCAGGAACTGCTGCAGCACGAACTGGTGACCGAGGATCTGGGCGGTGACGTGCTGACCGTCGAGGTGTCGGCCAAGAAGCGCATGAACCTGGAAAAGCTGGAGGAAACCATCCTCCTGCAGGCCGAAATTCTTGACCTCAAGGCCAATCCCGTCCGCGCTGCCCAAGGCACCGTGGTGGAAGCCAAGATGGAAAAGGGCCGTGGTCCGGTCGCCACCGTGCTGGTGCAGAAGGGTACGCTCAAGGTGGGCGACGTCTTCGTGGCCGGCGCCGAGTGGGGCAAGGTGCGCGCCCTGGTCGACGACAAGGGCAACCGCGTCGAGGAAGCCGGCCCGTCCACCCCGGTGGAAGTGCTGGGCCTGGATGGCGTTCCCGCCGCCGGCGACGATTTCGTGGCGGTCGAGGACGAAGCCCGTGCCCGCGAAATCGCCGGCTATCGTCAGCGCAAGGACCGTGAAGTCCGCGCCAAGCTGGCCCAGCGCGGCACCTTGGAAGAGATGTTCTCGGCCATCAAGGCCGGCGAGGCCAAGGAACTGCCGGTGGTCATCAAGGGCGACGTGCAGGGTTCCATCGAGGCGATCATCGGGTCGGTCGAAAAGATCGGCAACGACAACGTCAAGGTCCGCGTTCTCCACTCGGCCGTGGGCGCCGTCAACGAATCCGATATCACCCTGGCCAAGGCCTCGGGCGGCATCATCATCGGCTTCAATGTGCGTGCCAATCCGCAGGCCCGCGACATGGCCCGCCGCGACGGCGTGGACATCCGCTACTACTCGATCATCTATGACGTCACCGACGACATGAAGAAGATCCTGTCGGGCATGCTGGCGCCGACGCTCAAGGAACACTTCCTGGGCTACGCCAACATCCGCGAAGTCTTCAACATCACCAAGGTCGGCAAGGTGGCGGGTTGCATGATCACCGAAGGCGTGGTCAAACGCGGCGCCGGTGTCCGACTGCTGCGCGACAACGTGGTCATCCATTCGGGTGAGCTGGCCCAGCTCAAGCGCTTCAAGGACGATGTCAAGGAAGTGCGCGAGGGCTACGAGTGCGGTATGTCGTTCGCCAATTACGAAGACATCCGTGCCGGTGACGTGATCGAGTGCTTCGAGATCGAAGAGGTGGCCGCTACCCTGTAAGGGGGCGGTCATCCATCTTCTCTCGCAGGAGTAAACGCCATGTCCAAGGGGCTCAAGGCACCCTCGCAGCGCCAGTTGCGCGTGGGCGAGGAACTGCGCCACATCATCGCCAACATCATCGAGCGCGGTGACATCCGCGACCCTGACCTGCAGGGCCGCGCCATCACCGTGACCGAGGTGCGCATCAGCCCCGATCTCAAGAACGCCACCGTGTTCGTGGTGCCGTTGGGCGGCGGCGATTGCGCGCCGATCCTCAAGGGGCTGAAGCGGGCGCGGCCGTTCCTGCGGCACGAGATCGCCCGGTCGGTCGATCTGCGGGTGGTGCCGGATCTGTCGTTCGAACCCGACGTCAGCTTCGACGAAGCCAGCAAGATCGACGCCCTGCTGCGCAGTCCGGCGGTTCGCCGCGACCTGGGCGGCGACGGCGAATTCTCGCGCCGCTTCAATCCCGACTCGCTGGAAGGCGAGGACGACGGGGAATAACGGCGTTTCAATTAACCACGAAGGCACGAAGGCACGAAGATCAAGGAAGGAAAGCTTTTCCTTCGCTCTTCGTGGTCCTTCGTGCCTTCGTGCCTTCGTGGTGAATATTTTCCATGGCCCGTAAACGAAAAGGCATTCCCATCGACGGCTGGCTGGCCATCGACAAGCCGTTGGGGATCGGTTCCACTCAGGTGGTGTCCATGGTGCGGCGGCTGACCAATGCGGCCAAGGTCGGCCATGGCGGCACGCTCGATCCGCTGGCGTCCGGCATCCTGCCCATCGCCCTGGGCGAGGCCACCAAGACGGTGGCCTATGTGATGGACGGCGCCAAGACCTATCGCTGGCGCGTGCGCTGGGGCGAGGCAACCAGCACCGACGACAAGGAAGGCGAGGTCACCGAAACCTCGGCCGTTCGCCCTACCGCCGAGCAGATCGCGGCGGCGCTGCCGGCCTTTCTGGGTGACATCCAGCAGGTGCCGCCGGCCTATTCCGCCATCAAGATCGACGGCGAGCGCGCTTATGATCTGGCCCGCGCCGGCGAGGCGGTGGAATTGAAGGCGCGCACCGTTCACATCCGCTCGTTCCGGCTGGTGGACATGCCCGATGCCGATCACGCCGATTTCGAGGTGGATTGCGGCAAAGGCACCTATATCCGCTCGCTGGCCCGCGATCTCGCCCGCGCCCTGGGCACGGTCGGCCACATCGCCGTGCTGCGGCGGATCGCCTGCGGTCCGTTCACCGAGGCCAACGCGATTCCCCTGGACAAGTTTGCCGAGCTGGGGCAAGGTCCCGCACTTCGGTCCCATCTGCTTCCGGTCGAGACCGCGCTGGACGACATCCCGGCGCTGGCCCTGACGGAGGCGGAGGCCCGGCGCCTCCATGCCGGTCAGGCCTTGCCGCTCGCGCGGCTGTCCCTGGCCGCGCCGGTCGGCCCCATTGACCCGGAACTGGTGTTCCGGGCCATGCATGGCGATTGGCTGGTAGCGCTGGCGCGTATCGAGAGCGGATTCGTCCGTTCGGTGCGCGTGATGAATCTCCAACCCGAATCATTAGGAGAAGACGATGTCGATCACTCCCGAGCGCAAGGCTGAGGTTGTCAAGGAATTCGCCACCCACGAGGGCGACACCGGTTCGCCGGAAGTCCAGGTGGCCATTCTGTCGGAGCGCATCCGCAACCTGACCGAGCACCTGAAGGAGCACAAGAAGGATTTCCACTCGCGTCGTGGCCTGCTGATCATGGTCGGTCAGCGCCGTCGCATGCTGGATTACCTCAAGGACACCAACAAGGCCCGCTACGAAGCGTTGATCGCCCGCCTGGGCCTGCGCAAGTAACAGCCTTCCCGGCGTCTGGGCCTTGGCCCACGACGCCGGTATATTTTTGCGGTACGCGCCGGGGCTTTCCCGGTGCCGAGGACCGCGCGGGGGATGTTCCCTGCGCGGGCGCCCGCATTTGGCGCTGGCGCTATTGTGCCCCGGGGGCAGACATGGGTCTGCGGGGGGCGCCGCTGCCGAAGACGCCGCATCGCAGCAATCCGGCGGCGATGCGAACGGATAAGGAATGACCGTATGTCGATGTTCAATGTCACCCGCAAGGAAATCACCTGGGGTGGGCGCAAGCTGGTTCTGGAAACCGGCAAGATCGCCCGTCAGGCTGACGGCGCCGTGCTGGCCACCTATGGCGACACCACCGTGCTGTGCACCGTCGTCGCCGCCAAGACGATCAAGCCGGGCGTGGACTTCTTCCCGCTGACCGTCAATTACCAGGAAAAGGCTTTCGCCGCCGGCAAGATTCCCGGCGGCTTTTTTAAGCGCGAAGGCCGCCCGAGCGAAAAGGAAACCCTGGTTTCCCGCCTGATCGACCGTCCGATCCGCCCGCTGTTCGCCGATGGGTTCCGTAACGAGACCCAGGTGATCTGCACCGTGCTGTCGCACGACATGGAAAACGATCCCGATATCGTGTCCATGGTCGGTGCCTCGGCCGCGCTGTGCATCTCGGGCGTGCCCTTCATGGGCCCCATCGCCGCCGCCCGCGTCGGCTACATCGACGGCCAGTACGTGCTGAACCCGACCCTGGCCCAGGTGGCCGAGTCGCAGCTGGATCTGGTGGTCGCCGGCACCCAGGAAGGCGTGCTGATGGTGGAATCGGAAGCCAAGGAGCTGACCGAAGAGGTCATGCTGGGCGCCGTCACCTTCGGCCACAAGGAATTCCAGGCGGTCATCAACGCCATCATCGAGATGGCCGAATCCTGCGCCAAGGAGCCGTGGGAGCTGGCTGCGCCGGCCCCGGAAGTGGCCCTGGTGCGCAAGAAGTTCGAGGATTCGGGCGTCGTCGCCGAGCTGGCCGAAGCCTACAAGATCGTCAAGAAGCAGGATCGCTACGCCGCCGTCGGCGCGGTCAAGCAGAAGGCCGTCGCCTCGCTGGGTGACGCCGCCGCCGAGCTGGCGGTTGCCCCCGCCATCCTCAAGGATCTGGAATCCGAGGTGGTGCGCGGCAACATCCTGAAGACCGGCCTGCGCATCGACGGCCGCGACACCAAGACGGTGCGCCCGATCGAGGTGGATGTGGGCGTGCTGCCGCGCGCGCACGGTTCGGCGCTGTTCACCCGTGGCGAGACCCAGGCCCTGGTGGTCGCGACCCTGGGCACCGGCCAGGACGAGCAGATCATCGATCAGCTCCAGGGCGAATACCGCGAACACTTCATGCTGCACTACAACTTCCCGCCCTATTCGGTCGGTGAAGCTGGTCGCATGGGCAGCCCCGGCCGCCGCGAGATCGGCCATGGCAAGCTGGCTTGGCGCGCCGTGCGCCCGATGCTGCCGGCCAAGGACGCGTTCCCCTACACCATCCGCGTGGTGTCCGAGATCACCGAATCCAACGGCTCGTCCTCCATGGCGACCGTGTGCGGTTCGTCGCTGGCCATGATGGATTCGGGTGTGCCGCTGGGCCGCCCGGTGGCGGGTATCGCCATGGGCCTGATCAAGGAAGGCGCCGATTTCGCCGTGCTGTCCGACATCCTGGGTGACGAAGATCACCTGGGCGACATGGACTTCAAGGTGGCCGGCACCGAGCAGGGCGTCACCGCGCTGCAGATGGACATCAAGATCACCTCGATCACCGAGGAGATCATGAAGATCGCCCTGGCGCAGGCCAAGGACGGTCGCATCCACATTCTGGGCGAGATGAACAAGGGCCTGTCGTCGGCTCGCGACGAAGTCTCGGGCAACGCTCCGCGCATCACCACCTTCAACATTCCGAAGGAAAAGATCCGCGAAGTCATCGGCACCGGCGGCAAGGTCATCCGCGAAATCTGCGAACAGACCGGCGCCAAGATCGACATCGAGGACGACGGCACCATCAAGGTCGCCTCGACCGACGCCGATGCCGCTCAGCGCGCCATCGACTGGATCCGTGGCATCGTCGCCGAGCCCGAGCTGGGCGTGATCTACAACGGCAAGGTCGTGAAGGTGGTCGATTTCGGCGCCTTCGTGAACTTCCTGGGGTCGCGCGACGGCCTGGTGCACATCTCCGAGATCAGCCGCGAGCGCGTCGCCAAGACCGCCGACGTGCTGAAGCAGGGCGACACCGTCAAGGTCAAGGTCCTGGGCTTCGACGATCGCGGCAAGGTCAAGCTGTCCATGAAGTGCGTGGACCAGACCACCGGCGAGGACATCACCGCCCAGATCGAGGCGGAGAAGGCCGAGCGCCGCAAGGAAAAGAAGGGCGACGCCGAGTAATCGGTACCGTCACCTTCAGCCTGAAAGGAAGCGGGTCGCGCAAGCGGCCCGCTTTCTTTTTGCGTCCATCGCGGATTAGCGGGGAGGCGGCCCCCTTACCATCCCGGAAGCCGTCATGCCCGCGCTTGACGCGGGCATCCACGTGCGGGCGCCCCACCCATTGTTGCCAATAGACTTTTCGCGGAAACACGTGGATCGCCGGGTCAA
>DATGXU010000368.1:0-9425 GCA_035298685.1 Magnetospirillum sp.
GCCCGCTCTCCGCCAGGGACAGGGCAACCGCCAGCGCGGTCAGCAACACGCCGAGCCCGCCGCAGAACCCGGCGGCAATGACCGAACGCCGGTGGTTCCCGTCCGCACGCCGGTGCAAAACATTGAACAGCAACCCGCTGATCACCGCCGGGACCGCCATGTTCATGACGTTGACGCCAAGCACCACGACGCCCCCGAAGCCGAACAGCACCGCCTGAAGCAACAGGGCGATCAGGATGGCCGGGAAGGAGGCCCACCCCAGCACCACGCCGGTCAGGCCGTTGAGGATCAGGTGGACGCTGCTGGGGCCAACCGGGAAGTGGACCAGCGAGGCGACGAAGAACACCGCCGACAGGATAGCGACCTGGGGAATACGCTCGGTGGGCAGGCGCTTGAGCGCATAGCCGCATCCGGCCACCGTGACGGCGGCACCAGCGACCAGAACGGGGACGGAAACGACGCCGTCGGGAATATGAGCCATGGAAAAGGCCGCTCCGGAAATCGGGGCGGACGCAAACGCCCGCCCCGCCAAACTTACTTCATGTCCACGGTCTTGACCCAGATCAGGCCGCCAACCTCGACCTTTGCGGGCTTGCCGTCCGGCCCCTTCATGGGCTTGTCGCCCTCGGTCAGGGCGGCAAAGCCCCACCATCCGGCGCGCGGCATGGTGTAGGAGAACTGACCGGAAGCGTCGGCCTTGACCACCTGGGTGACGAAGGCATCGGCGGGCGCCTTGACGGAGCCGTCATTCACCCATTCGACCTCAACCTCGGCGAACGGCACCGGCTTGCCGTTCTTGCGGACGATGCCGCGAAATTGGTTGCCGGTCCAGATGCCATAGGGGCGCACCAGTGGCTCGATCTCGACCGGGAGGCCGACCAGCTTGTCCCAGCCCTCGCCCGAGCCGAAATCCACCACCACCTTGGAATGGTGGACGATGTACTTCTTCTCAGCCGCTTCCCAATAGGGCGCGGGCTCGACGTAGAACACGTAATCGCCCGGCGCCTTGATCTGGTAGCTGGCTTCGTAGGTGGTCTTGCCGTCCACCGGCTTCTTGACCAGAGCCGACTTCAGGTCGATTTTCTTGCCATCGGCCAGCACGCCGAACTGCACCGGCGCCCCCATCTCCATCACCGGTCCGCCCTCGAACGGGTGGGTGAACACGAGACCCAGCTTGACCGTGCGGTCGCCACTTTCGGGAACGATGTCAGCCGACGGCAGGATTTCCTGGAAGTGGGCCTGTGCCACCGACGGCGACAATGCCAACGGGGCCAACATGGCGATGGCGGCCAGGGACGGCCGCAGAGCGATGGACATGGATGAAACTCCTTAACGGATGCGATGTCATGTAATACGATTTGCAAAGAATTCATACAGCTTATCGCTCCGTCAAGCCCTTCCGCCCTCACCTATCCATGCCCAGAGACATTGCAGACCCGATACAGCAGCACGGCTTTCAGGAAGCCAGTCCCTGGCTTCGGTGGCTGGAAACCGAACGCGGCGCGTCGCCACACACGCTCGACAATTACGGTCGCGACCTGCGGCGCTTCCTGCTTTTTCTCGGCATCCACGGTTACCACCAACTCGTTGGTGTCAGCTCGGATATGGTGAGGGCGTTCATAGCGGCCGAGTTTGGTCAGGGGCGATCGCAACGTTCCGTCGCACGGGAACTCTCGACCCTGCGCAGCCTCTTCAAATTCCTGGCCCGCGATGGAGCGGTATCAGTGGCTGTTGTCGGTCCCGTCAAGCCATCCGCGCCGCCGCCCAGTCGTAGCGTACCAACGGACAGCGCCCTCGACCGTGTCATTGCAGCAGCGGCAAGGCATGCGGACATGACCTGGGTGGGGCACCGTGACCACGCGCTATTCCTGCTCATGCTGGATTGTGGCTTGAGCCTGGGGGAAGCGCTTGCCCTGCGGCACCGCGATGTTCCCTTCGCCGTCGCCCCAACCATGACGGTAGGAAAGGGCGCGCGAATGCGGACAGTGAACGCCTCCCGCCGGGTCATCGACGCCCTTCACGCCTACCTGGAGGGATGCCCCATCGCACTGGCTGCGGACACCAGCCTGTTCCGGGGCATCAAAGGCGGCCCGCTCAACCCCGGTGTGGTCCAACGTCGGTTCCGCAATCTGCGTTCCACGGCGGGGTTGCCCGAGGACGCGACCCCACATGCTCTCCGCAAAGGCTTTCTGCGGGCCTCAACAACAGTGACGGCATGAACGATTTCACCAACGACAAGCCCCTGCGTTCCGGCTGGACCACCGGCGCCTGTGCCACGGCTGCCGCCAAGGCCGCGTGCATGGCCCTGTTCGGCGAGGCGTTCCCGGAACAGGTGACCATCACCTTGCCACGCGGCGAGACGCCCAGTTTCACTCTGGCGCTGGCGGAGCAGGGCGACGGCTGGGCACGGGCGGGCGTGATCAAGGATGCGGGCGACGATCCCGACGTCACCCACGGCGCCACCATCATCGCCACCCTGCGTCGGGGCAAACCAGGCAGCGGCATCGTCTTTCGTGCCGGGTTCGGCGTCGGCACCGTGACCAAGCCGGGCCTGCCACTGCCGCCGGGCGAACCCGCCATCAACCCGGTGCCGCGCCGTCTGATGAGCGCCGAAGTGGTGGAGATCGCCAATCGTCTGGGACACCCCGCCGACATCGAGATCGAAATCTCCGTCCCGAACGGCGACAAGCTGGCCCAGGCCACCTGGAACCCGCGCCTGGGCATCCTGGGCGGCATCTCCATCCTGGGCACCACCGGGGTTGTCGTGCCCTATTCCTGCTCGGCGTGGATTCACTCCATCCAGCGCGGCATCGACGTGGCCCGCGCCACCGGGCTGACCCATGTGGTGGCCAGCGTTGGCAACACCTCGGAGAAGGCGGCGCTGGCGCTGACCGGCCTGCCCTTGGAAGCGGTGATCGACATGGGCGATTTCGTTGGCGGCATGCTGAAATACCTGCGCCGTCATCCCCTCGCCCGAGTCACCATCGCCGGGGGCTTCGCCAAACTGTCCAAGCTGGCGACGGGGGCCATGGATTTGCACTCCAAGCGGTCGCAGGTGGATCTGCCCTGGCTGGCCGGGCACCTGCGTGCGTTGGGGGCGTCGGAGGACATCGTCGCCCGCACCGAAGCCGCCAACACTGCCCTGGAAGTGCTGGAACTGGCGCAAGCGGCTGGACTGCCGCTGGGGCACGCCATCGCCGCCGAGGCCGCCAAGGTGGCACTGGGCGTGCTGGATGGCGCCCCGGTCCGGTTGGACGTGCTGGTGTTCGACCGCAAAGGGGGGCTGGTGGGCGCCAGCCACACTACACCGGTTTAATCGTCGTCAAGGTGGTGACCGGCATGGCGGTGCGCCAGCCGTCGAAGCCGCCCAGCGGCGCGGCATGGGCCACCGAGACGCGGCTGAGTTCACCGCCCAGGCGCTCGCGCAGGGTTACCAGCAGGGCCTCGCTCTGCACCGTCACCGCGTTGGCGACAAAGCGGCCGCCGGGCTTTAACGCCACCCAGCAGGCATCCACCACGCCGCCTACCGTCAGTCCGCCACCGATGAACACCACGTCGGGCGCCTCCAGCCCATCCAGGGCGGCGGGAGCCGTTCCCGCCACCAACTGCAACCCCGGCACCCCCAGGGCAGCGCGGTTCTGCGCGATCAGGGCTTGGCGCGAGGAATTGCCCTCGATAGCGATGGCGCGGCAGGACGGATGGGCGCGCATCCATTCGATGCCGATAGAGCCACACCCCGCCCCCACGTCCCACAGCAATTGCCCCGGTGACGGCGCCAGCCGGGCCAACGTCATGGCGCGCACGTCGCGTTTGGTCAGTTGGCCGTCATGCTGGAACGCCTCGTCGGGCAGACCGGCCAGACACGACCATACCTGGGCCTGCGCTTCAGCCCGACACTCCACCGCCACCACGTTTAGGGGGGCGCACTCGCCTTCGGACCATGTGGCCGCGCAACCGTCCACACGGCGCTCCGCGTCGCTGCCCAGGTGTTCGAACACGGTCAGCATGCTGACGCCGAAACCGCGCTCGCACAGCAGGGCGGCCAGGGCGGCTGGGGTCTTGCCGCTGTCGGACAGCACCAGCAGCCGGGCCTGCGGGTGAACATGTGGATGGACCAGTTCCAGCGGACGGCCATGCACGCTGACCACCGTCACCGCCTGCAACGGCCAGCCCAACCGGGCGGCGGCCAGGGACAGCGACGACGGCGACGGCAGCACCCGCATCTCCTCGGGTGGCACCAGCCGCGACAGGCTGGCTCCCATGCCGTACAGCATGGGGTCGCCGCTGGCCAGGATGCAGACCGGCGTACCGCGCCGGGCCAGCACCATGTCGTAGGCTCCGGCGAACGGATGCGGCCACGGCAGACGCTCCTGTTCGACCTGCTCGGGCACCATATCCAGGTGACGCTTGCCGCCGATCAGCACCGCAGCCGCGCCGATGGCGCGCCGCGCCTCGTCGCCCAAACCGCTCAAGCCATTCTCGCCGATTCCAACGATGGTAAGCCATGCGGACATGGTGAAAATCCCTGCAATCATTGGGGGTTGATCGGTGATACCCCCAGCCGCGCAAGACGGCAAGGATTGTTCATACGATTTTCCAGTATTTCATACGATGCGCGGATGGTGTATGACCTCGCCCAACCGACGGTGTTCCGCAAGGGACCAAGAGGGAACACGGGATAAAGCCGTGGCTGCCCCCGCAACTGTGAGCGGAGTGCCTTCGCCCAACCATGCCACTGGATGTCAATCCGGGAAGGCCGGGCGTGGGCAAGACTTCGCCAGCCAGGAGACCTGCCGCCGGTTATTGGGTTGCATCAGCGGACGCATCGGGCGGGGAGCACCGATGGGGTCTTCCGGTTCGCCTGCGCCCTTGTCCGAACCGGAGGTTCCGTCATGCTCGACTACAATCGTGACGCCCACGACATCTACCGCCAGTCCTTCGCCATCATCCGGGCCGAGGCCAATCTGGCGCGCATTCCCGCCGACCTGGAAAAGCTGGCGGTGCGGGTGGCCCACGCCTGCGGCATGCCCGACATCGTTGACGACCTGATGTTCTCGCCCGGTGCGGGCGATGCCGGACGCGCCGCCCTGGCCGCCGGTGCGCCGATCCTGTGCGACTGCCGCATGGTGGCCGAGGGCATCACCCGCTCGCGCTTCAAGGCGGGCAACCAGATCGTCTGCACGCTGAACGACCCATCGGTGCCCGAACTGGCCAAGAAGATGGACAACACCCGCTCGGCCGCCGCGCTGGAGCTGTGGCGCCCGCTGCTGGAAGGGGCCGTGGTCGCCATCGGCAACGCCCCTACCTCGCTGTTCCACCTGCTGAACATGCTGGATGCGGGGGCGCCCAAGCCCGCGCTGATCCTAGGCTTCCCGGTGGGCTATGTCGGCGCCGCCGAATCCAAGGACGAACTGGCCGCCAACAGCCGGGGTGTTCCCTTCGTCGCCGTCAAGGGCCGCCGGGGCGGCAGCGCCATGACTGTCGCGGCGCTCAATGCGCTGGGCGCGGAGCACGAGTGAATGTCGGCTGCCAAGGGACGTTTGTTTGGCCTGGGCGTCGGCCCCGGCGATCCGGAACTGATCACGGTGAAGGCGCTGCGGCGTCTACGCGAAGCCCCGGTCGTCGCCTATCCGGCGGCCAAGGGCAAGAAGGGCAACGCCTTCACCATCGTCGAAGAGTACCTGTGCGACGAGCAGGTACGCCTGCCGCTGATCTATCCGGTCACCACGGAAAAGCTGCCGCCGCCCTTCTGCTACGAGACGGCGTTGCGCAATTTCTATGACGAATCCGCCGAGGAAGTGGCCGCCCATCTGGAAGCGGGTCGCGACGTGGCCGCCATCTGCGAGGGCGACCCCTTCTTCTACGGCTCGTTCATGTACCTACACGACCGTCTGGCCGACCGCTTCGAGACCGAGGTGGTGCCCGGTGTCTGTTCCATGTTGGCCTGCGCCTCGGTGCTGGGGGCGCCGCTGGTCTATCGCAACCAGACGCTGACGGTGCTGTCGGGCGTGCTGCCCGAGGACGAGTTGCGCCGTCGCCTGGGTGACACCGAGGCCGGTGTCATCATGAAGCTGGGCACCAACTTCGCCAAGGCGCGCAAGGTGGTGCAGGATTTGGGCTTGATGGACCGCGCACTCTACGTCGAGCGGGCGACCATGAAGAACGAGCGCATCGTGCCGTTAGCCGAGGTTTCGCCCGACACCGTGCCCTATTTCGCCATGATCCTGGTTCCGGGCGCACGGTGGGAAGCGTAATGGCCGCCATCGTCATTCTGGGCCAGGGCAGCCTGGGGACGGCGCGCCGTATTCAGGCGGCCTTGCCCGAGGCCACCATCCATGGCCTTAAAGGACGGGTAGACGGCGCCGACGTGGCCTATGCCGAGTTCGGCGCCACCCTGCGCGAGCTTTACCTGCGTGACGTGCCGATTATCGCGCTGTGTGCCAGCGGCATCGTCATCCGTTCACTGGCGCCGCTGTTGCAGAACAAGCGGGCCGAACCGCCGGTTCTGGCGGTGGCCGAGGACGGCAGCGCGGTGGTGCCGCTGCTGGGTGGCCTGCACGGGGTCAACGACCTGGCCCGCCGCATCGGTGCGGCATTGGAGCAGACACCCGCCATCACCACCACGGGCGAGGTGCGCTTCAATCTGACGCTGGAGCAGCCGCCCGCCGGTTACGTGGTCCGCAACCCCGCAGACGGCAAGAAGTTCATGTCCGACCTGCTGGCCGGAGAGAAAGTGCGGGTGGTGGGTCATGCCCCCTGGCTGGCGGCGACCCGCATTCCCAGCGACGCCCAGGGCCGACTGACCCTGACGGTGACGCCCGAGGATCGGGAACCGGAGACGGACGAGTTGATCTTCCATCCCCGCTCGGTCGTCGTCGGGGTAAGCGATGTCAGCACCGATCTGCCCCAGTTGGTTCAGGACGCCCTGGCCCGCGAGGGCTTGAGTTTCCGCGCCGTCGCCTATGTGCTGGTGCCGCCCCGCCATGCCGGGCGGACGGAAATCCACCAGACCGCCGCCGCGCTGGGCTGCCCGCTCCGCTTCGGCGTAGGAGACATCGCGGATGGCCCGGTTACCATCACCGTAGCCGACAGCCCTGAAGCTGTTCCCGTACTCGGCACCCCGCGCGGGCGTGTGGCGGTGATCGGCCTGGGGCCGGGGGCGCCGGAACTGATGGCTCCGGCGGTCAAGGAGGAATTGCGCCGCGCCGGTCACGTCATCGGCTATGAAACCTATGTCCGCATGGCCGGGCCGTTCCGTCCCGATCAGGTCATCCACGCTTCCGACAACCGGGTGGAAATGGACCGCGCCCGCCATGCCTTCGAGTTGGCGGCGGCGGGTGAACATGTGGTGGTGGTGTCGTCGGGCGATCCCGGCATCTTCGCCATGGCGACGGCGGTGGTGGAAGCCCTGCACCTGTCCGACGATCCGCTGTGGCACGGTGTCGAGTTGGCCGTGCTGCCCGGCATCTCGGCGGCGCAGGCGGCGGCGTCCCGCGTTGGCGCGCCGCTGGGCCACGATTTCTGCACGATCTCGCTGTCGGACAATCTGAAGCCCTGGCCGGTCATCCTCGATCGCCTGGGCCACGCCGCCCAGGCTGATCTGGTGCTGGCCCTCTACAATCCCATCTCCAAGGCTCGTCCCTGGCAGTTGGGTGAGGCCCTGGACCTGCTGCGCCGCCATCGCGCCCCGGAGACGGTGGTGGTGCTGGGCCGCGACGTGGGGCGCCCGGCCGAGGCCATGACCACCACCACCCTGGGCGACCTTTGCCCCGATCAGGTGGACATGCGCACGGTGGTCATCGTCGGCTCGTCGGAAACCCGCGCCTTTCCTCGGGTGCAGGGCGGTTCTTGGGTTTACACCCCGCGCTGGTATCCCAACCAGTAAAGCGCCTCGGCCACGCTGGCAGCCTTGGGGGTATCGGGTCGGTGCGGGCGGTTCTTGATCACCACCCGCACACCCAGTTCTCGGGCGGCGGCCAGCTTGGTATCGGTGGGGCCGCCGCTGTTCTTGCAGATGATGGTGTCGATGCCGCGCGCGGTCAGCAGGTCTCGCTCGGATTCCAGCGTGAACGGCCCCCGCGCCAGCAGGATTTCGGCTTGGGCGAAGGGCGGCATGGGATCAGGCGCCTCGACCGAGCGGATCAGGAACCACACATGGTCCAGGCCCGCGAACGGCTCCAGTTCTTGCCGCCCCACTGCCATCAGCACCCGCTTGGACTGCGCGCCGACCAGGGCCACGGCCTCGGGCCAGTCGTCCACTTCGTCCCACAAATCGCCCTCCTGCCGCACCCAGGCCGGGCGTTCCAGCCGCAGCAGCGGCACCCCCGCCGCCGCGCAGCCTTCGGCGGCGTTCCAGCCCATGCGGGCGGCGAAGGGATGGGTGCAGTCCACCACCGCATCGATGCGGTTGTCGCGCAGGTATGTCGCCAATCCCTCCGGCCCGCCGAAGCCGCCGATGCGGACCTCGCCCACCGGCAGGCGGGGATTGCCGGTGCGCCCGGCCAGCGATGAGATCACCCGCATGTCGGGCAGTTCGGCCAGTTCGCGGGCCAGGGCATAGGCTTCGGTGATGCCGCCGAGGATGAGGATGTTACGGGCCATTCTGTCGTTCCATGGCGGCACGCAGGAGTGCCGCCGCGCGATAAGGGGCGTGGGCGAATTTGCCATGGGCCAGGGTGGCGAAAAAGCCGACGACGCAGCCCAGATGCACCGCCAGCAGCATACCCATGGCGGCGCTGTCGCGCCATGCCAGCAGGGCCAATCCGGTGGCGGCCACGGCGAGCAGCAGGCCCAGCAAGGTATAGTCGTTGGGGGCGGCGTCCAAGGCGGGATCGGTCCTGGTCTTGAGCCATGCCAGCCCGACCGTCCCGGCCATCATGCCGACACCGCCCATGCTTCCCAGCACCACCGGCAGGCTGAGCACCGGGTAAGGCGCCTGCCAGCCAAGAGCATGGTGGTAGAGCGTGGCGATGGCGGTGGCGGCGAAGCACAGCACGAAGCCCGCGACCAGGGCGTGGTGGAACCAGCGTCGGGCCGGGCCGCCGTCGCAGGCGATGCCGCCGCCCTTCAGATTGCGCAAGGTTGCCATGTCGCTCAGCGCCGCGACCACGGCCCGCCGCGACGGTCTGCCGCCACCGCTGCCGCGCCAGAAGCGGGCGACACCCAGTCCCAAGGCCGTCAGCGACCACAACAGCGGCGCCGCCGCGACGGCGCACAACACGGACCACGGCAGCACCGCATAGAACGCCCCTGGACCGACATGGCGGGCGAACAGCACGTCCCACGGCACCAGTGCCAGCGTCAAGGCGGGGATCAGCAGGACCAGGGCCAGCGCCAGCCACGGGCGGTCGTGCCACGATCGCTGCCGCACCTCGGCCAAGACCTTGGGCACGTTGATGGCGAAGGGATGCGGCGGCGCATACTGG
>DATGXU010000369.1:0-8233 GCA_035298685.1 Magnetospirillum sp.
CCGGATCGAACGGCCGGTTGGCCCACAGCGCCCCCGCCGCCGAGCCCATTGTGGCGGTGACGCCGAACGAATCGGGGGGCAACGCGCACACCGTGCCGCCGGCGTCGGTGATGGTCACCGTGAACGGCGTCGTCACGTTCATGGCCGAGCACGGCTGCACGCCCATGGCCGGCCCCTGCGGCAGGGCGCCGCCCTGCCAGCCGGACAGCGTCGAACTGGTGGCGGGAATGGCGGTGGCCAGCTGGATGGCGAAGGGCAGGCTTTGCAGCACCCAGGTGCCGTCGGCGAGCGTGGTCAGCATGCCGCTGGCCGCCGTGGCGGTGACCGGGGCCGCCGCCGCCTGGGCGGCCAGGCGGCCGGCCGCCTGGGGAGCGGCTTTGGCCGGCGGCAGGAACTTCAGGGCGAACTGGTCCCAGTCCAGCGTGGGCGGTGCCGCGCTGCCCCCGGACCCGATGGGGATCGAGAACGAGATGATGAACCAGTTCACCTCTACCGATCCGTGGACCGGCGGCCCCATCAGGTGCAGCTTGCAGCCCAGCGACACCGACAGCGTGACCGATATGCCCAGCAATTCGGTGTGGAAGCTGACGCCCACGTCCACATAGATGCCGGCGTCGAACCAGAACGGGTCCCAGGCGATCAGCACGTTGGCGCCGGCGTTCAGCCATGCGCGCAAGGGGCCGGCCTGGAACAGCACCGCCAGGTTGCCGCCCGCCATCACCGCCGACGGCGTCAGCGCGAAATAGCAGCCGCCGCGAATGCCGATCTGGTCGGTGACCGGCCAGTTGAAGCCCAGGCGCGGCACCGTGGGATACCATTTGGCCGGCGAGAACACCGGGTTGTAGCCGCCCAGGGTGATGACGAAATCGCCCGCCTGCGGCCCGTCGGCGCTGGGCGGCGGCGCGTACCACAGATAGGCGGCGAACCCGCCGGTAAGCTTGCAGCTGCTGCTGAACAGGAAGGAATTGGGGGTCAGCTGGGCGGCGGCCAGGAACACGCCTTCGTCGGGCTTGAACGACACCACCAGCCCCAGCTCCACATAGGCCAGCGCGCTGGACGGCGGCACCATGGGCGGCAACGATGCCGAGGTGACGCCCACCAGATCGATCTCGAACGAGCGGCCGAACTTCACGAACAGCAAGGCGAAGGTGCTCAGCAGCTTGTAATTGCTGAACTTCAGGCCGGCGGCCACCCAATAGCGGCCGATTTCCGGCGCCACCACCGACGACAGCACCCGCAGCGCGCTTTCCGGCGAGGGGTCGGGGCCGAAGGTCGACGGCTGGATGGCGCCTTGCACCAGCGGGAATTGCTGGATTTCGCCCACCGGCGGAATGGTGATGTCGCGGTTGTAGCCGAACCCGAACGCCAGGCCCTCGATGAAGAATTCCGGCGGCCCGCCCAGCGGCGCGTTGAGATTGAGGAAGGCGAACAGCGACGGCGCCGTGCCGCCTTCGGTGGGCAATTCCGCGTACGAGCCCAGCGCCACCAGCGAGAACGACGACGCCTTGACCACCAATTGGCCGTTATAGGCCAGCTGCGGGTCCAGGCATTTCAGCAGCCCGCCCTCGATCTGCACGCTGCCGCCCTTGAACGACACGTCCAGGCCGCGCAGGTCCAGGCGATAGGCGTTGAAATTGGTGGGATCGGTCACCGGCATGCCGACGCTCAGCCCGTCCACCTCGAGGCCCAGACCGGCCAGTTGCACCGAGCCGTCGAACAGGACGCTGGCGATCTTGTCGGCCTGTTCCCAGCCGAAGCCGACGGAATCCACGTGCAGCGGCCCGAAGCTGCGCTGAACCGGGATCACCACCTGCTTGGCCGGTTTGCCGTCGGCGCCGTAAAGCTGGACCCACAAATTGCCGCTGCCGTGGTCCAGCCGGTAGCCATAGGCGGCCTGGGCGGAAAAAGCGGGGTTGGCCGGCGGGTTGTTCTTGGCCTCCGAATCCGGATCGCCGCTTCCCAGCAGGTTCTGCGCCACCGGGTTGCCGCCGCCCGAGGACGACGCGTTGGGAACCAGCGACGGCGCCATCTGTTCCAGCCCCAGGGCGCCGCCGAAGCCGGTGACCACCTTGGGGTCGGCGAAATCCAGCGTCAGCAGGCCGCGCGGCGCCACCGCCTGCATCTTGAAGCGCGGCTGGTTGACCAGCGGCGCCGATTGGGTGCCGGCCAGGTCGATGCCCACGTTGACCAGGGCCAGCTTCAGCTTGTCGAAATGCGGGCCGTCGTCGGTCACCGGCACGAACACGCCGATGCCCGGTTCCAGGTCGGTGGGCAGGCCGGTGCCGGCGATCCAATCCTTGTCGGCGGCGCCAAGCTGCACCACCAGCTTGGGTGCCGTCTTCTTCACCACCAGATCGGGCACGGCGACGGTGACGCCGTAATTGCCGGGCGCGCCGGGCTGCGGGCCGATCCAGATGCCGCCGGTCTTGTTCAGCGGCAAAAGCCTGATGCGGGTTTCCAGCATGGTCCGCAGCAGCCCGCCCAGGAAGTCCTGGATGCTCAGCTTCTGCAGCTCGTCGAAGCTGGTCAGGATGTACTTTTTCGCCTCGGTCTTGGTCAGCAGATGGGCGCCCACCAGGATCGGCCCCGGAGCCGGGCCGGCATTGGCGGCGAACAGGGGCGTGTTCAGCCACTGGGCCACCGTGTCGGCGTTCAGCACCACCAGCGACACATAGCGCGGCACCACCTGGGTCAGCACCGCCACCGCCCATTCCTCCGCCGCCCGCGAAATGGCGTCGGACGTGGTTTGGCCGAACGGGCGTGGCAGCAACTCGCGGGCCAGCGAACTGGGCTGGTCGCCGCCGCCCATGGGATCGACCGAGACGGTGAAGCACGGCCCGTCGCTTTCGAAGTCGATGGACAGGGTGGGACCCTGGTCGCCCTCGATGGGCACGCCCAGCGACACGCCCATGCGGAAGACCGGATTTTCGCCCAGCGGCGTGCCGTCGGCGGCGAACGGCAGCGAAATGCCGGTGCGCCGCAGCGAGATGTTCACCAGCGGCAGCGAGGGCGGCGCCAGATCGGCCCACAGGCCCAGTTGCGGCGGCGTCTGTTTGGTGTCCAGGCCGGCGACGATGGTCACCGGCAGCGTGTCGGACGGCGTGTAGAACACCAGCGCGTCCTTTGCGCTCACGCCCTCGATCAGGCCATCCAGCAGCGTCACCACCGCGCCCACGGTGGCGGCGGCGTTCTCCGTCGCCAGCCGTTGCCCCAGCCATTTCAATGCCGTCTGCGGCACCTGGTCGGGGTCGGTCACCACCGCCAGATCCTCGACCAGCGCGGCCACCTGCAAGCCGGCGCCGGCAGTGCGCAGGCGGGTGGCGATGTCGGCGGCGCCGTTCTTGGCCAATCCCGTCAGCAGCACGTCGGCCAGCTCGGCCACCAGCTTGGGCACCGCCATCTGCAGCGCGGTCTGGATCAGCGTCTGCCAGCCCGGGAAGGGCAGGATGTCGAAGGTCGGCTTGCCCGTGCCCATGCCCAGCGACAGCCGGAACTGACGGTCGTAGCCGGTGGCCACCGCCAGCGGATTGCCGGCCACCATGCCGGCCAGCGCCACGTCGGCGACAAAGCCGGGCTGGAACGACGGGTTCAGCGACAGCGCGAAGGACAGCGTGCTGAGTGTCGCCAGATCGTCGGCCAGGGGGATCGGCGCCAGAATGCGGGGCGCGACGGAAAACAGCCCGGTCTGGGTGTTGGCCAGGAAATCCACCGCCAGGTTATAGGGCAGCCCGGCGATGCGCACGCCGCCCGGCACCTGCGCCACGGTGACGCCGCCCGGCTGGCCGGCGGCGGGGATGGCGGCCAGGGTCTTGGCGATTTGGGCGATGTTCAGCTGCCCGCCGGCGCCCACCACCGCGTCCGACAACAGCCAGCCCAGCGGGTCCTGGAACAGCCCCAGCGGCGACTTCAGATGCCATGCCTGGGTTGCGTCGTCGTGCCATGCCAGCCCCAGGGCGGTGAAAATGGCCTGCGACAGCGGATAGCGGTTCAGCAGCAGCGGCTCGACCACGCCGGTGACGAAGGTGCCCAGGGCATAGGCCGGCGCCACCACGGAAAGCTCGGAAACGAAGGTCTCGGCGTCGAACGGCCAGAATTGCAGCGGCGCCGGCGCCGGCATGCCGTCGCCGCCGAACACCAGGCTGGCGCTTAGCGCCGCCGAGCCGGCGGCGGCGTCCACCGTCAGCGCCGGGCGCAGCCCCAGGCCCACCGGGGTCAGGGTCAGGTCGAGCGCGGTGGCGACCTTGCCGGTGACCACGTCGAACGAGGCCGCGCCGGTCACCGCCACGATGCCGCCCACCAGCACGGGGGCCTCGGCGGGGATGTCCACCGAAATGCGCGTGCCGTTGGCGATGCTGATCTTGAACGGCCCAAAGGCGGTGCCGTCAAGGTTGGCGGTCAGCGCGCCGGTCAGGGCGGTCCGGGCGGCGGCGTCCTGCCACAGCGCATCCATCATGGCCGGCAAGCTCACCGCCGGATTGGCGAGCAGGCTGATCCACGCCGACGGAATGGGGGCATAGCCCTGCTCGGCGCCGGTCAACAGCCCCAGCGCCTGCCCCAAGGCCAGCAGACCCGCCGGGGCTTGCGGCAGATCGATGCCGGTCAGCCGCGAGATCAAGCCGAAGATTTCGCTTCGCGTGCCGGTGTCGCACAGCACGTTCAGCAGCCCCTGGGTCAGGAAGCCGGTGGGGTTGGCGATCAGCGCGGTGAAGCCGCCGGCGTTCAGGCCGGGCGTGTCGCCGCCCTGGTACAGGCCCAGCGCGGTCAGGATGCCGGTGACGGTCTGGAAGGTCGGGTTCTCGGCCAGCAGCCCGATGGCCGCCGACAGCCCCATGTTCAGCTGGGCGGTAAAGGCGTCCATCACATTGGCCGGCGCGCCGACCGGGGGCAGGGCCAGCTGGGCGACGCTGGGATATCCGGTCAGCGCCACGTCGGTCAGGGTGAAGACCGGGGTGACGCAAACGGCGCCGTCAACCCAGCCCAGCTGGCAGCCGACGGTCACCGCGCCCAGCTTGCCCAATGTGGGGCCTTCGATCAGCGCGCCGCCGTCGGCGCCGGTGAAGGTGGCGGTCAGCGCCGCGCCCGGCAGAAGCGGCCGGGACGGCGGGCTGTCGGCGCCCAGCGCGAACTCGCGCAGATTGGCGCCCAGCGCGAACTCGCGCAGATTGGCGGCCAGGGTGACGGTGCAGCCGATGCCGGTGAAAGCGGTGGCGATGGACCGCGCCAGCCCCACGCCCACGGTGGCGGCGGCGGGGTCGATCCACACCCCGGCGTCGAATGGCAGCGGCAGGCCCAGCGGCACCCGATAGGGATCGAGGAAGGTGCCGGCGCCGTCGATGGCCGGCGCGTCCGTGCCGCTGCCGGTGGCCCACCCCAGCAAGGCCAACGCCGCCTTGGCGTTGGCGTCGCTGCTGAAGACTCCGGCCAGTTGCGCCTTGAAGTCGCCCAGCGGGTCGGAAAAGCCGGTGGGTGCCAACACCGGCATGGAGGCCGGCCATGCCATGCCGGGCGGCATCTGGTCGGCCAGGTTGGGCAGCAGGCCGACGACGCCGTTCAGCGCCAGCCCGGCGCGGGTGCCGCTGCGATAGGCGGCGACACCCAACAGCCGCGTCAGCAGCGGCGCGAAGGTGGCGGATGCCTGGGTGACCAGGTTTTCCAGGCCGGTGGCGTCGCTGAATTCCATGTCGGTGCCGACCGGCATGGGCGTGCCGTCCACCACCACCGCCGGCTGGCCCACCCGCATGTTCCAGGCCCAGCCGTCGCCGCGCGTCCATCGGGTCGAGAACCCGGTTTCGCCCACCGACAGCGAGGCCCCGGCCACCGGCGGCGTCACGTATCCCTGCGGCAACAGGAAGCTGGCCCCCAGCGACGGCAGCACCCGCGCGCCCGCCAGGCTTTGGCCGTCAGGGGCGATGTCCAGCGCCAGCAGGTCCAGCGACACCAGCGCCGTCATGGCCGGGCCACCGGCGATGTCGAGCGTGGGCGCCAGCGCCAGGCCCAGCACCAGGGTGCCCGAGGACTGGCTGGCCGGCAGCACATAGGCCATCAGGTCCACCGGCGAATTGGCGGCGCCCAGCGGCGCCAGCCAGGGATCGTCCTTGGTGCCCGTGCCGGTGACGGTGGCGGCGCCCGCCCCCGCCTGGGCCAGCAGATTGGCGAAGGATTGGACGACGTAGGTAAAGGCGGGCTTGTCGCCCACCATCTGACCGCCGAACAGCGCCTTGGCGTAATAGGCGCCCAGCGCCGCCACCGGGTTCTGATAGGCATCCGGCAGGCCTTCGGCGGTGAACGGCGGCACCAGCGCCGCCGGCCACGTCTGGGCGCCGCAATCGGGCTTGGATGCGCCCACCAACGCCGACAACAGGCCGCCGAAGGTGGCGGCCTCGGTGCCGAACAGCGACTGGAAGGCATCCTGGATCAGGGCGTAGACGGTGGCGATGGCCTGTTTGACCACGGTACCGGGCTGCAACAGATCCAGGCTGGCGAAGCTGCCCTCGGGGGTTTCCACCTCGACCAACTGGAAGCTGGGGACGATGGCCGGGCTGCCGCCATCGGTGACCAGGGTGATGCCCGCCTGCAGCGACCCGAAACTATAGGTCGCCTTGTTCACCTGACCGGAAAACAGCGGCTTGCCCTTGCTCTGGCTGGTCAGGGCAAGTCCGGCGGCGAAGGTGACTTCCGCCGCCACATGCGGCGCGTCGGGGGCCAGGGCAAAGGTTGCCAGCTCCAGATCGGCGCCGAACTTCAGCAAGGCGACGCTACCCAGCGGGGCGGGCTTGGCGGCCACCGCCAGACCGGGGCGGAACACCCGCAGGCCGGTGGCGTCCACCGTGGTCGAGGCGGTGAACGACAGCGTGCCGACGGACGGCAGGGTCAACAGCGGCAGGGTGAACGGATCGGCGCGGGTGCCCGCCCCGCCCACCTGCGACGGCGTGCCGCCCATCAATCCGGTGATGCAGCCCAGCCAGGTGCTGGTCAGCGTGGGATCGGCCAGCACCTGGGCGAACCACGCCATGAACGGTTGCGCCGGGTTGCCGCCGCTGACCGCCAGCGCCACCACACTGTCCCACCGCAGCAGCGGCAGGCGGGTCTGGCTGTTGGGCACCACCGGCGACAGTCCGATGGTCGTCAACAGGAACGGCGCCTGCTTGGCGGCGGCTTCGAAGGCGTCGGTCACCGCGATCACCGCCATGGTGGCGATGGTGCTGACCAGCTCCATGGGGGTGATTGCGGCCAGATCGGCCAGGTTGCGGTCGCTGGCCTGGGTGTCGGTGGGCAGCTTGAGCTGCAGCACCACCACCGACAAATCGACCGAGGGCGCGGCGGGATCGATGGTGGCGGTGACCTTGGCCCCCGAGAACGACAGCCCGTCGGCGTCGATGATCGGCTTGCCGTCGGCGCCGCTGACCGCGATGCCCATCTGCAGCGGATAGCCCCGGCCGCCCAGGGTGACGTCCAGCTCGCCGTCGCCCACCTTGACCAGCGGGATCAGCCCCCACAGCGCCACCTCGATGCCCTGCGGGCCGGTGGCGGCGACGCCGCTGGCCGAGAAGGTGCGGTCGTACATGGCGCCCAGGCCGAACACCTGGTCGACCACCGCGCCCGAGGCGTCCAGTTCGGGATAGCTGACCACGTAAAGGCCGGTGGCGGCACCGGTGGCCGGATTGTTGATGGGCATCCACTCGCCCAGGCAGCCGGGATTCTTGACCGGAATGCCCAGCGAATTGCCGCCCAGCTTTCCCAGCAATTGGGCGATCAGGGTCGCCAGCTCGGGCCCGTTGGTCTTGAAGGCGGTGCCCACATGCCCGATGGGGTCGGCGAACCAGGCGGCGCTCAGCTCGTACAGATCGGAACCGCTCGCCGTGGGAACCAACAGCCCGCCGGCCCGCGCCAGCGCCAGCACCACCGGGTCGAGCGAGGCACCCTCGATCACGATGGCGGGAGTATCGGTGACGGAATCGAAGCTGCTGCCGTCCATCATGGTGTCTATCCTTCTGTCGCGGACCGTCGCTGCCGTTGGTGGTGGTGGGGCTGCGCCTTAGCCGCGCTGCTCGAGAATCAGAAAGCTGGGGTTGCCCGGCGCGCCGACCGGGCCGCTGGGGCCGGGACGACCGCAGCCGCCATCGGGATCGCCCGCACCCGGCAGGCCGGCATTGCCGCCGGCTCCGCCCAGGCCGCCATTGGGGCCGCCCCGGTCCAGCACAACCGAGCCGTCCGGGCCCATGGTCTGATAGAC
>DATGXU010000370.1:0-4441 GCA_035298685.1 Magnetospirillum sp.
TCCATCAACAGGATGCGCGGGCTGGCCAACAGGGCGCGGCCGATGGCCACCCGTTGCTTTTCGCCCCCCGACAGCTTGGCCGGGCGGCGGTCGAGCAGATGGCCGATGCCCAGCACCTCGACCACCGAGTCGACGGTCACCCGCCGCTCGGCCCTTGGCAGTCGGTTCATGCCGAAACACAGGTTGCCGGCGACCGACAGGTGAGGAAACAGCCGCGCGTCCTGGAACACCATGCCCAGCCGCCGCCGCTCGGGCGCCAGATTGATGGCCGCCGCGCTGTCGAACAGCACCTTGCCGTCCACCTTGATATGGCCGGCATCGGGGCGGGCCAGCCCGGCCACCATGTTGATCACCGAACTCTTGCCCGAACCCGAACGCCCGAACAGCGCGGTCACCCCCGGCCCCGAGCGCAGGTCCACGCTGACGTTGAAGGCGCCCTGGCGGCGGCGGATGCACAGGTCCAGCACCGGCCTATCCCCGCAGCCGCGCCTGAACCCGGCGCGACAGCACTTCCGACGCCAGCAGCGCGGCGAAGGCCACCACCACCGAGATCACGCACAGCCGCAACGCGGCGTCCTCGGTGCCGGGCACTTGGGTCATGGCGTACAGCGCGATGGGCAGCGTCCGCGTCTCGCCGGCGATGTTGGAGACGAAGGTGATGGTGGCGCCGAATTCCGACAGCGAGCGGGCGAAGCCCAGGATCAGGCCGGTCAGCACGCCGGGCGCCACCAGCGGCAGGGTGACGGTGAAAAAGGTGCGGACGGGGCCGCAGCCCAGGGTGCGCGCGGCCTGTTCCAGCCCCCGGTCCACCCCTTCCAGCGACAGGCGGATGGCGCGCACCATCAGCGGAAACGAGATCACCGCGCTGGCCACCGCGGCGCCTTTCCAGGTGAAGGCCAGGGTGATGCCCAGCCAGTCGTGCAGCGCCGCGCCCACCACCCCGCGCCGTCCCAGCACCACCAGCAGGAAATAGCCCACCACCACCGGCGGCAACACCAGCGGCAGGTGAATGATGCCGTCGATCAGCGCCTTGCCGGGGAATTCGCAGCGCGCCAGCAGCCAGGCGCAGGCCACCCCCACCGGCAGCGACCCCACCACCGCCCAGCCCGACACCAGCAGGCTCAGGCGCAGCGCCTCGATCTCCAAGGGGGTCAGGGTGAACATGGGTCATCTTCTCCGTCGGGCTGGCCGCCCGAGCGCGCCGATACTACGCCATCGGTCCGGACCGGCCAAGGCCGGAGCCGCCGTTTGTCCCGCCCGCCGGCCCATGCTAGATAAGCCATCGCTAAAACAAACAAACCGCGTTCACGGGAGTCCGGGATGGAAGACAACACCAAGCAGCTTGCCCAGGCCGTCATCGACGCCGTCCGCCGCATGGCGGTGCATTACGGCCTGTGGTTCGCCAATGCCGCCAACCGCTTCGGTATCGATCAGGCGCTGGCCATGGAAAAGGACGCCGGCGACCGCGCCAGCGCCATCATGATCGACCGCCTGTGCGCCACCCTGGGCGCGGAAAAGGCCGACGGCCTGCCCAAGGCGCTGACCGACATGGCCCCCGAGCAACTGAGCAAATTGCTGGAAGCCCTGGCCGTCAACTGGCTGGCCCTGGACGGGGTGTGGTTCCAGGCGGTGGAAACCCGCGAGGGCATGGACGCCGCCAAGGCGGTCAACGACGCCTGCTGGGCCCACTTCTCGCCGCTGGAGGCCGCCCGCATCAAGGAACTGCAAAACCTGCCCGAGGCCGGCGGCCTGGAAGCCCTGGCCGGCACCTTCCTGCACCGCATGTACGGCGCCATCAACGAGCAGAAAGTGTTCTTCGATAGCGACGGTTCCCTGGTCATGCAGATGACCAAATGCCGCGTGCAAAATGCCCGCCAGCGCAAGGGTTTGCCCGACTATCCGTGCAAGTCGGCGGGTGTGGTCGAATATTCCACCTTCGCCAGCACGGTCGATTCGCGCATCGAATGCGAATGCATCGCCTGTCCGCCCGATCCGCACCCGGCCGATTATTTCTGCGCCTGGCGCTTCCGCATCAAGGACGACGACGCCGCCCAGGCCTGATCGACCGATCCGCGCCATACCGGGCTTTGGCGACGGCGTGGCGCGGATGCCGGACGGCGACGAGCCAGGCCAGGACTTTGCGCCATCACCACGGCGAACACCGATCCCCGCCCCGGCTGCGATCGCAGCCGGATGCGGCATTGCAGCAGACGGGCCAGACGCTGGACGATGGCCAGCCCCAGACCCACGCCCTGGGCAGCGTCCCTGGCCGCGTTGCCCACCTGGAAGAACTCTTCGAAAATCAGTTTCTGCTGCTCGGCGGGGATGCCGATGCCGGTATCGCAGACCCAGATTTCGGCGCCCGCGCCACGGCGCCGCACCCCCACCAGCACACCACCCGCCTGCGTATAGCGGATGGCGTTGCTGATCAGATTGCGCACCAGCGCCGCAAGCATCACCGGATCGCTGCGCGTCACCACGCTGGTGGGAGCCATGCGCAATGACAGCCCCTTGGCGCGGGCCTGCGGTTCCAGTTCGTCGACCAGTTCGCGCAACACCTCGCCCACGGACACCGGCACCAGATCCAGCGACCCCGAATGCTGGATGTCAAGCCGGGCAAGCCGCAGGATGGCCGCCAGCAGATCATCCATGCGCTCGATGCCCCGACGCAGGAAATCCAGGGCGCGCCGGCCTTGCGGGGTCGCCACCTCGCTTTCCAGGGTGGCGCCGAACAGGGCCATGGATTGCAGGGGCTGGCGCAGGTCGTGGCTGATGGCAGCCAACAGACGCAGCCGCGATTCCTCGGCGGCGACCAGCGCGATCAGGTGCTGGCGTCCGCGAAACCAATAGGCCCAGCCGATGGCCGACAGCAGCACCAGCGCCAAACCGGCGCTTGGCAGCACGATGGCGGCGAAACGTGAGCCGGGCTGCTCGGGCTGCCAGACCAGCCGGACCAGGGGCCGGCCACGGATATCGTCCACGTCCATCTGGTCGACGGCGCCATCCGCCGTTTCGTCATGGCCCGAACCGACCTGCCTGAGGCCGGTCATGCGCGTGGTGGCACGCAGGCGTGGCAGCACCACACCGTCCATGTCCCAGACCAGCACCAGAACGGCGTCATACCGCCGTCCTGGCACCAGATCCAGCGGCCGCAGCACCGATGCCGCAGCCAGCACCGGCCGGCCGTCCAAGGTGATGAACCCGGTCCGTGGTTCCGGACGATCCACGGGGGCCGCTCGGGCTGCCTCCAGCAAGGCCTCGAACCCGCCGGGCGTCGCCCGGTCGCGGACCGACGAATAGATGGAGCGGTTGTCGCCGTCATAGACATAGGTGCCGGTCACGTTGGCGATGCGGCCCAGCCATTCGCCGATGTTGGCGTCGGCCCATTCGGCGTTGCGCTCGTCCTCGATGCGATCGCGCGCTTCGTCCCACCAGCCGTAATCGGTGGCCAGACGGCCATAGCCGTCGCGCAGATCGGACAGTTCCGCCTCCACCCGATCGCGGGAAAGCTGACGGGCCACGGTGTTTTCCCGCCAGGCGGCGGTCAGGATGACGGCCGCCAACAGCAGGAAAGCCACGACGTTCAGCGATGCACCGACGGCAATGCTCATCAACGCTGGAACGTCCTGACGTAACGACATGCGGCTCATCGAGTTTTGAAAGTCACGAAAAGTCGAACGCAACGCTACAACCGAGGATGACTTACGTCAAACCAACCTCACGACCATGTCTTATGCCATTTGATAACAGCCATATAACCTCTGTCCTAACCAGTGGCATCGAGACCTAAGGGCAAACTCATCCATTCCCGCCCAAGCGAGGGATCTCCACCACGAAAGTACTTCCCATGCCCTTGCGCGACAGCACATAAAATCTGAAGCCAAGGGCGCGCGCCATGCGCGAAACCGTCGCCAATCCCAATCCCAGACCCTTGCGCGGATCGCGCTCGGGATTCTCGATCTGATAGAAGTCCTCGAAGATCAGGGTGCGCTTGTCCTCGGGAATGCCGGGCCCGCTGTCGGCCACCTTGACCCGCACCGCATTGGGCGTGGTGCGGCAGGCGATCAGAATGCCGCCGCTGGTGGTGTATTTCAGGGCGTTGCTGGCAAGGTTGCGGACGATGCGCTCAAGCATCACCTTGTCGGTGTCCACCTCGACGTGGCACAGCCGCTGGCGCAGGAACAACCCGCGCGCTTCAGCTTCGGCGCGACTTTCCGCCGCGATCCGGCCCAGCACGTCGGCCACGTCCACACGCTCGATCACCGGCTTGGCGCGGCCGCTCTCCAATGCGGCGGCGTCGAACATGGCGTCCACCAGCCGCACGGTGGCGTCATAGGCCTGCTGCGCCGCCCGCTCGACCGACCCAGGCGCGCCGCTGCGTTCCACCATGATCTGCAGGAACAGCCCCAGCGATTGCAGCGGCTGACGCAAATCGTGGCTG
>DATGXU010000371.1:0-10245 GCA_035298685.1 Magnetospirillum sp.
CGAAAGGCGATGCCCACGATCTCGGCCACATGGGGCCAGAAGCCGTGGTGGCAGACGATCTTGAGCGTGGGGAAGGCGCGGGCGAGGCGGCCGATGGCGGCGGGATCGTTGAAATCCGGGTCGGGGGTGGTCGGCCCCGACATCACGAACACCGGCACGCCCAACTGGGCGCAGGCGTCGTAGACGGGCAGCAGCAACTGGTCGTCGGCCTTCAGCGCCGGGGCGCCGAATCCCGGCTCGACGTTGATGGCCTTGAGCTTGAGCGTCTTCACCGCCCGTTCCACCTCGGCCACCGCGCCGCCAATACCCTGGGTCTGCGGGTCCACCGAACCGACGCCCACCAATTCGGTGTGGCCGACGGTGATCTCGGCGATGCGGTCGTTGGGGATGGACAGGGCCGGGGTCTGGCGGCCGACCACCACGGCGCGGGCGATGGTGGCGGCACGCACTTCCCTGACGAAACCTTCCAGCGTTTGCGACGCGAGAAAATGGTCGTCGATTTTCGAGCCGACCCGGCGATTGAGCCACCGTGCCGTGTCGAATTCCGCCGTTCCCACTTGGGAGCCATAGAAGGGCGCCAGGAAGGCGGGGCGGCTGCGCATGTCGATGATGTGGCGGGGCAAGGTCGGCCTCGGGGCTTGGTAAAGTGCCAGGGACAAGTAGGCGGATACCCGGCCGGGGCATAGCAATTAATGGCTTGCGTTTTGGGCAACCCGGCGCCCCCTTGCGCCGGCGTGTCGCCGGACATATTTCGGGGGCGTCCGTCAACCGAAAGGCAGCATCCCATGTTGATGACCACCACCGACGGCGTCGATGGCGCCCGCGTCGTTCAGTACCTTGGCATCGTCTCGGGCGATACCGTTCTCGGCACCAACATCTTCTCGGACTTTTTCGCCTCGATCCGCGACATCGTCGGCGGCCGCTCGGGTTCTTACGAGGGGAAATTGCAGGCGGCCAAGGACACGGCGCTGAACGAGATGGCCGAGCGCGCCCGGGCGCTGGGGGCCGACGCGGTGATCGGCATCGATCTCGATTACCACTCCATCGGCGGTGATTCGAAGACGCTGCTGATGGTGGTCGCCAACGGAACCGCGGTCAAGCTGGCGCGCTGAGGCGGTCTTATCCGGAACAGGGGGCCGCGACTTCGGTCTCGGCCTCGTCCGCCTCGCGTAGGGTGAAGTGGAAGGTGGTGCCCTGGTCGGGGGCGGAGTCCACCCAGATGGCGCCTTGGTGTCGTTCGACGATCTTCTTGCACATCGCCAGGCCGATGCCGGTGCCTTCGTAGGCCTCGCGCGTGTGCAGGCGCTGGAACAGCTGGAAGATGCGGTCGTGGAATTCGGGCGCGATGCCGATGCCGTCGTCGGCGACGGTGAAATGCCAAAGGGGCGCCTCGTTCCGGCAATCGACGCGGATATGCGGCTGCTTGCCGGGCTGGTGGTATTTGAGGGCGTTGCCGATCACGTTCTGGAAAAGACTGATGATCTGGTGGATGTCGCCCATCACGGCGGGCAGGGCAGGCAAGTCCACCTGAACCTGGGCGCCGCTTTCGTCGATGGCGATTTTCAGGTTGTCCAGGGCGGCGGCCATGGCGTCGGCGGCACTCATGGGAACGATGGGCGCCCCCCGGCGATCGATGCGCGAAAACGCCAACAGGTCCAGCACCATGCGGTCCATGCGCTGGGCGCCGTCGCGGATGAACCCCAGGAAGTCCTTGCCGTCCTGGTCGAACATCTGGGCGTAGCGCCGCTCGAGCAGGCTGATGTAGCTGCTGACCATGCGCAACGGTTCGCGCAGATCGTGCGAGGCCACATAGGCGAACTGTTCCAGCTCGGCATTCGACGTCTGCAAAGTGCGGCAAACCCTTTCCAGTTCCAGTTCGGCCATGCGGCGGTCGGTGATGTCCACCACCACCGCGACGATGCCGGAGACGTTGCCGGCGTCGTCGCGGGCGCGCTCGATGCTCAGGCGGCCCCAGAACTGCCCGCCATCCTGGCGCTGGTACAGCCGTTCCACCTGCATATCCGCCGGATCGTTGAAGGCGCGGTCCAGATTGGCTCGGGCCGAGGCGCGGTCCTCGGGCTGCAGGAACTGGAAGTAGTCGGCGCCCGACAACTGGCCCGGCAAAAAGCCGAACATTTCGGCGGCGTGCCGGTTTTCCTGGGAAATCATGCCGTGCCGGTCGATATGGAAGATGGCGACGTTCGAGGCGTCGTAGATGGCCCGCAGCTCTGATTCCCGGCGGCGCAGGCTTTCCTCGCTACGGCGACGGGTGGTGACGTCGAAGCAATAGCCCATGTAGCCCAGGAAGGCGCCGTTGTCGGCGCTGATCGGCATACCGTAATCGACGATCCAACCGTATTCGCCGTCGCCCCGAAGAATGCGGTATTCCATCTCGAACCGCTGCTGTCTGGCGAAAGCCCCCAGATAGATGCGCAGGCAGCGGTCGAAATCGTCGGGATGAACGCCCTCGGCCCAGCCGTCGCCCGACTCTTGCTCCAGCGTGCGGCCGCGATAGGCCAGCCAGGCAGGGTTGAACCAATCGCATTTCGCATCGGCGCCAGCTCGCCATACCAGTATGGGGGCGGCTTCCAGAAGCTGCAGGTCTGGCCATCCAGCGGTTTTGGTCAGCATAGCGACCTCAGCGTGGCGTGCGTTCAACTACAAATTAAATGCCGCCTCCGCTACCTGAGTCAATGGATTTGCGGATGACATAAAAGTCGCCCGGCATGACCGCCGTATTCCTGCCGGGAAGGCAAATTTCCTGCGACATTATGTTGCGACATGTGTCGCATGGGCGGCGCTATCGCCCGCGTTTACCCTTCAGCATCACCGATGCGCGCCAGAAACCCAGACCATCGCCATCAACGAAATGCACGTGCCTGTCGGCGGCGAAGTCGCCGACCATGCAGGTCAGGGTGGTTGCGCGGCTGTGTGCGACGCCATAGGTGATGTCCCCGCGCGCTTCGGCCTCGGCTAACGCGGCCTGGATGCGGGTGATCTCGGCGTCGCTGACGTCGAGAACGAAACGCGGGCCGCCTGATTGCTTGTGGTAATCCGTGCGTTCGGCCAGATGGCGGCGATAGGCATGGGAATCGACGCCGGCCACGCGCCCGCCCAGGCGATGCACGGCGCGCAGGATCAGGCTGCCGGCCACGGCGCGCAGCTTGCGGCGCAACCGGCGGCCCGGGGCTTCGGTGCGGGCCTCGATGTCGAGAACGTGCGACGAGGGGACGCCGCCTGGGGTCAGATGACTGCCGTCGCCCAGCGGGGCCGCCAGGCCGGTGGGGACGATGCTCTCGATTTCGGCCTGCAGCCTGACCAGCGCGGCCAGCCCCTCGGCGCCATGGCGCAGGGGATCGACGATGATGCACAGGATGCTGCCGCGTCGCGGCGGCACCGGGTGCCAGCGGCAGGACAATCCTTCAAGTCCGGGCAACTCACCGGCAACGGGTTCAATGCGCCAACGGTCCTGGGATTTGACCCAATGTTCGGCCATGGGAACGCCGTCGCCCAGGAACTGGCCGAAGACGTTGCCGTTGCCGTAGTCCTGCAGGGCGGCCAGCACATCGTGGCCGGCGCCATGCAGTTCGGCCACCGGCACCAGCCCGACGCGAAGCGGGATGGCCATTTCCGTCGTCGACCAATGGGCCAGCGCGGCCAATGCCACCCGCGCGGCCTGGGTGCATTCCGGCGGAACCGCCGCCACGGCGCCGTCGCCGCCGAACTGACAGGCGGCAGGCTGCTGCGGGCGGCGGCACACTTCGGTCATGGCGGCTACCACGGCGCCGGCGATGAAGTTGACGTCGCGGTCGCGCCCCTGGTTGGCCAACTGGGTGCTGGCGACCACGTCGCCGACGGCGACGGACCAGTCGTCCTCAAGCCGGGCATAGCGGCTGGGATCGAAGGCATGTGCGGCGAAGTCGGTGATCGTCGGCAGCAGCATGGCCGGGACGGGAAGGGGGCTTGCCCCTTCCCACCTCCTCAGCCCTTGGCGGCGGCCAAGGCCGCGTCGTAATCGGGCTCGTCGGCCACTTCGGCCACCAGCTGGGTGTGCTTGACCTTGCCGTCGGCGCCGATGACCACGACCGCGCGGGCCAGCAGGCCGGCCAGCGGGCCGTCGACGATGGTGACGCCGTACCGCTTGCCGAATTCCTTGTCACGCAGGTCGGACACGCCATCGACCCGGTCCAGCCCCTCGGCGCCGCAGAAACGCTTGTGGGCGAACGGCAGATCGGCCGAGGCGCACAGCACCGCCACGTTGCCCAGCTTGTCCAGTTCGGCGTTGAAGCGGCGCACCGAAGCGGCGCAGGTGGGTGTGTCGACGCTGGGGAAAATGGACAGCACCACGGTCTTGCCGGCGAGATCCTTGAGCGAAACCGCCGACAGGTCGGTCTTCACCAGGGTGAAATCGGGCGCGGCAGAGCCCAAGGCGGGCAGATCGCCGGCGGTGTGGATGGGATTGCCTTTCAGGGTGATGGTGGCCATCAGTGTCTCCTGTTCGTTTGATCCCAGGAGTGTGGGGCGTTCCGCCGCCGCTGGCAATGGCCGTCAGGCCGCCGCCGCCAACGGGCAGTTGCGGAAGAACTGATCCGCTTCGTTGCGGAATCCGGCCATGCCGTCGAGCACGGAGTCCGGCAGGCCGTCGAGGTATTGATCGGGCAGCAGCTCCAGCGGCTCCACATCCAGCCGGTCCAGCCCGTGGAAGATGCCCAGCAGCATGGCGTAGTTGATCAGAACGTCGGCCCAGGCGCCGTCGCGGGCGCCCTTGATCAGTCCCATGCGGTCGTTCTGAAAGGCGGGGAAGATCTCGGCATCCACGCAATAGCGGGTGGCGACGCGGTTGGCGAAGTATTCCGAACTCATGCGGTGCGCCAGATGCCACGCCTTCGACATGGTGCCGCTCAGGTGCTCCAGCGTCTCGTCATGGCGCAACGCGATGTCGGCCACGTGGGCCAGTTCGTGGGCGATGGTGAAGGGGGCGGCAGTGGCAAGGTAAAGCACGCAATGCAGGCGATCGCTGTCGTCCAGGCGGGCGGGCTTGACCAAGCCGTTATAGCCGTCCATCCGGCGCCATTCGACCCGCGCCAGCCCGTCCAGCGGCAGTCCGTCGTCCGCCATGCGCCGGTACAGGCCGCGCAGCACGGCTTCGTCACCTTGGGTCAAACCGATCACTGCCACCATGCCTTGCCGCCTTTCGCTGCATCAGGGCGGCATGGTCCCCCGGCGGCGGTTAGCGAGTCCTTAGCGTGGCGCACTTGTCCCTTCTTCCTCGCGGCGCGGCGGCCGCGAGGAAGAAGGGAGGTTGGTTCAGCGATCGGGGGCGGCGAACATGCTTTCGCTGCGCACCGTCTTGCCGGTGCCCTTTTCGGTCAGGATGAAGGTGATGGGCTGGCGTGCCCCCTTCAGCGCGCCATCGGGGGCGGTGACGAACAGGCGGAAGGTACCCACGCTGTCCTTATCGACGCTCAGTTCGGTCTGGGGCACGCCGCTGTCGCCGCCGATCACGTCGATGCGGGCACCATCCACGCCCTGGGTGGTCAGCGAGTAGGTGCGATCCTCGCGGATCATGTTGAGGATCTTATAGGCGTAGCCGTTGCGGATGCCGCCGTCCGACATCTGCACGAACAGCGGGCTGCGTTCGTGCAGCACGTTGACCTCGGTGGTGGCGCGGGTGATCAGCGAGATCAGGATCACCGTGCCGACGATCGCCAGCAGGGCGGTGTAAAGCATGGTGCGCGGGCGGACGATGCGGCGGCCGGGGGCGGGCTGGCCGCTGGTGCGGGCCTCGAGGTTGGCCGACGAATCCAGCCGGATCAGCCCCTTGGGCAGCTTGAACTTTTCCATCACCGTATCGCAGGCGTCGATGCACAGGCCGCAGCCGATGCAGGCAAGCTGGTTGCCGAAACGGATGTCCACGCCGGTGGGGCAGGACTGCACGCACATCTTGCAATCGACGCAATGGCCGCGCCCGGTGAAGTTCAGGTCCTTGGGCGCCACCGCGCGCGGTTCGCCCCGCCACGCTTCGTAGGACACGATCAGCGAATGCTCGTCCAGCATGGCCGATTGGAAGCGCGAATAGGGGCACATGTAGACGCACACCCGCTCGCGGGCAAAGCCGGCCAGCAGGAAGCAGAAACCGCCGATGACGGCGATGAACAGATAGGTGGCGGGCGAGGCCTGCAGGGTGAAGATGTCGCGCAGGTTCTGGAACGCGTCGCCGAACCACAGGGTGAAGCCGATGCCGCAGGCGGCGGCGATCACCAGCCACAGGGCGTAAACCAGCCCCTGGCGCAGGGCCTTGCCGATGCTGAACGGCTGGCGGCCCAAGGCGATGCGGGTGTTGCGGTCGCCCAGTACCACGCGCTCGACCTGCTGGAACAGGTCGGTGTAGACGGTTTGCCAGCACAGGAAGCCGCACCATACGCGGCCGGCCAGGGCGCTCATCAGGAACAGGCTGATGGCCGCGATCAGCAGCAGGCCGGTGAGGTAATAGACCTCCTGCGGCCAGATCTCGATGAAGAAGAAATAGGCGCGCCGGCCCGGCATGTCGATCAGGATCGCCTGATCGGGGGCGCCAGGGCCACGGTCCCAGCGCAGGAACGGCGCCAGATGCCACCACGCCAGCAGGATCGCCATGGCCCACCACTTGATGTCGCGGAACCGCCCCTTGACGGCGCGCGGCTGCGCCTGTCCGCGTTCGCGGTAAAAGGGGACCTCGCCCTTGTGAATGGGGCTGGTTGGAACCTTGTCGGGCCCGACGGTGGTGGTCATGCTGTGCGATCCTTCTGTCCCTGCTGTCGTCCTTTCTAATATACAGGAGGTGTATTTTCCATGCGCGAGTTGGAAAATCGCCTATGAGAAAGTCGTGGGTGCGTTGTGTGCGTTAAGTCACTGACGGCGTCCACGCATCTACATAGCCGGCCTCGACCAGACAATCCGAGCGTTCGACGAAATGCCGCAGGCGATCGCGCAGAAGGGGATTGCGCTGTTGTTCCTCGAGCCGCAGCGAAACCGTGTGAAAGCGTGCCAGGTCGCGGGGAACACGGCAGCCATGGCGTTGGCGGCAGGCATGGCAAGTGTTCATGGATCACACTTCCTTCATTTCCTTTGATTGAATGCATGCTAACCATGAACCGTGACGAACCGGTGGCAACGTGGTGATTGGTTGGTGACAAATGGTTGAGCTGTTGGGCAGGCGCGTTGTTTTGAGGGCGTGGCGGCCGGATGACCGGGTGGCCTTTCGCCGCATGGGGGCCGATCCGCGCGTGATGGAATTCATGCCGGCGCCTTTGGCGCCCGATCAGGCCGATGCCCTGGCCGATCGCCTGGCGGCCGGCGTGGATGCGCGCGGCTGGGGGCTATGGGCGCTCGAAATTCCCGGCGTGGCGCCTTTCGCCGGCTTTGTCGGCTTGAATCAGCCTGCGGTGGCGTTGCCGTTCGGCCCCTGCGTCGAAATCGCCTGGCGGCTGGACAGCGCCGTGTGGGGGCGGGGCTATGCCACGGAAGCGGCCCAGGCGGTCCTTGACTACGCCTTCGAGGTCTTGGCGCTGCCCGAGGTGGTCTCGTTCACCGCCGTGGTGAACGCACGTTCGCAGGCGGTGATGCGGCGGCTGGAGATGGTTGCCGACGGCCAATTCGACCATCCGCTCCTGCCCGAGGGGCATTGGTTGCGTCGGCACGTGCTGTACCGTAAAACCGCGCCATGACGACTATCCTGATCGATGGCGACGCCTGCCCGGTAAAGGACGAGGCGATCCGTGTGGCCGAGCGGCACCAGATTCCCGTGGTGATCGTTTCCAACCGTTGGCACCGCATCGACCATTACCTGGTCACCCAGGTGGTGGCCCAATTGGGGGCCGATGCCGCCGACGACATCATCGCCGAGCGTGCCCAGGCGGGCGACGTGGTGGTGACCGCCGATATCCCGCTGGCGCAACGCTGCCTGGTCAAGGGCGCCAAGCCCATCGATCCGCGCGGCCGCCCGTTCGAGGAAGCCAATATCGGCATGCAGATGGCCATGCGTGACCTGATGAAGGGCCTGCGCGAAACCGGCGAAGTGACCGGCGGTCCGGCCGGCTTCACCAAGCAGGACCGCTCGCGCTTTCTCGACGGCTTGGAAAAGGCGGTCCAGGCGGCCAAGCGGGCGCGCTGAGGCGCCTATTGCGCCGGCAGCACGCGGGCCAGGATGTCGATCAACTGGGGCGCCGCCGTCATATGGGGGAAGTGGCCCGACGCGTCGATGAACTCGATGCGGCTTTGCGGCCAATGCGCATGCAGGTATTCCGCCACCGCGGCCGGAACGGCGAGGTCATGGCGGGTTTGCACGATGGTGGTGGGGATGTCAAAGCCGCCCAACTGGTCGCGCATGTCCATCTTGAACACCGACAACGCCATGGAAAACGCCACGTCGGGCCGCATGGCCAGCAGCGATCGGGTGAACTCGGCGACTTCGGGGTGGTCCGGCGGCGCCGCCACCGCCAGCGGCGAGAAATTGTTGACCCAGTTCATGTAATCGCCGCCCAGGTCATGCAGTAGCTGTTCGATCTGGGCGGGTTCAAAGCCGCCATGATAGCCCGGCCGATTCACATAACAGGGCGACGGCGCCACCATCACCATCGAGCGGAAGCGTTCCGGCGCGCGTTTTGCCGCCAGCATGCCGATCATGCCGCTCATGGAATGGCCGATATACAGGCAGGGCGACGCGTCGGTGGTGATCAGCAACGCCTGCAGGTCGTCGGCAAAGCCGTTGAGGGTGGCATAGCGCGAACAGTCGTAGTGATGCGGGTCGATCAGCCAATCGAAGCGGATGACGCGGTACCGCCGTTCCAGCCACGGCAGAATTCGGTTCCACATGGTCTGGTCGGTGCCAAAGCCGTTGGCCAGCACTACTGTCGTGGTGCCTTGCCCCGAAATGGCGACCTTGTGCATTTCCTGAAAGTTTCGGGTGCGCGCCAGTATTTCGGTGCTGATCATGCGTTCCGGCCAGAGTGGACTCTGTCCGGCATTTTGGAATGATCCGCCGCAAAAGAAAACCCCCTCCCATGGGAAATGGGAGGGGGCCGGATGTCCGCCCTATTGGGCTGCGTCCTCGCCTGGGGTCGGCTGCGGCAGGCCCGCGAACCGGCGCAACTTGGCGAAGCGGTGGTGGATGGCTTCCTCGGCCTGCGAGACCAGGGCGCGGAAGCGGTCGGGGTCATGGCGCTCGGCCATGGTGAAGCGGGCCTCGTTCTTCAGGAACTCGTACAGGTGGCCGGTGGGCTCGGCGCTGTCCAGCGTCAGCGGATGTTCGTCGGTTGCCAGCTTGCGCGGGTCCCAACGGTACAGCGGCCAATAGCCGGACTGCACCGCCAGCTTCTGCTGGTCCAGGCCGTGGGACAGGTCGTAGCCGTGGGCGATGCAGTGCGAATAGGCCACGATCAGCGACACGCCCGGCCACGCCACCGCGTCCTGGATGGCGCGCTGGGTTTGGACGTCCTTGGACCCGAACGCCACGTTGGCCACGTAGACGTCGCCATAGGCCATGGCCATCATGCCCAAATCCTTCTTGGGCAGGCTTTTGCCGGCCACGGCGAACTTGGCGGTGGCCGCCAGCGGCGTCGCCTTGGATTGCTGGCCGCCGGTGTTGGAATAGACCTCGGTGTCCATCACCAGGATGTTGACGTTCTTGCCCGATGCGAACACGTGGTCCAGGCCGCCATAGCCGATGTCATAGGCCCAGCCGTCGCCGCCGATGATCCAGATGACCTTTTCCACCAGATAATCGGCGATGTCGGCCAAACGCGCCGCCTCGATCCCCGGCACGGTGGCCAGGATGCGGCGCAGTTCGTCCACGCGGGCACGCTGGGCGGCGATTTCCGCGTCGTTGCCCTGGGCGGAATGGATCAGGGCGTTGGCCAACTGCTCGGGTACCTTGCCCGCCGCCGCCAGATGGCCCAGCATCTGCTTGGCGTGCGCCTTGTGGGCGTCGACGGCCAGACGGTAGCCCATGCCGAACTCGGCGTTGTCCTCGAACAGCGAGTTCGACCACGCCGGCCCGCGCCCGTCGGCATTCTTGGTGTAGGGCGTGGTGGGCAGGTTGCCGCCATAGATGGACGAGCAGCCGGTGGCGTTGGCCACCATCAGGCGGTCGCCGTACAGCTGGGTCAGCAGCTTGAGATAGGGCGTCTCGCCGCAGCCCAGGCAGGCGCCCGAGAACTCGAACAAAGGCTGCAGGAACTGGGCGGTCTTCAGCGTCGGCTGGGTCAG
>DATGXU010000372.1:0-5605 GCA_035298685.1 Magnetospirillum sp.
GTGGCGGAATATCCCAAGGGCGATCCCCGCATGCGCGCCCTGGCGCTTGAACACAAGGCCGGCGTCGGCGCCATTCTGCGCGAGCTGATCGACGGCACGGGTTGCGCCCGCCCGCACGACCTGCTGAACGAAATGGCCATACTGCTGGACGGCGCCATTATCGCCGCGTTGATCGGCGGCGATCCGTCGGCGGCCGACGCCGCCGGGCGCATCGCCCGCCTGACCATCGCCAGCCATCTGGATGTCTGACCGCGCGCTCATTGGTGGGTCCACCCGAAGCGGCGGATGGCGGCCAGGCAGGCGCCGTCCAGCACGAAGCCGATGGCGCCGATGACCACAACCACGGCGGCCAGCCGGTCGTATTCCAAGGTGTCGCGGGCGTCGTTGATGGCATAGCCCAGGCCGCTGGTGACGCCCAGATATTCGGCGGGAACCAACACGATCCACGCCACGCCCAGCGCCAGACGGATGCCGGTCAGCACATCCTGAGCAATGGCCGGCAGGATGATCACGCTCAGCATATGCAGCGGCCCGGCGCCCAGATTGCGGGCCACCTTGAACCAGGCGGGATCGACCTTGCGCAGGCCGTTGGCGGTGGCGAAGGTGACCGGCCACACCGCCGCCGCCGTGATCAGGAAGACGATGGCGCCTTCCCAGGTGGCGAAGGCCAGCACGGCGATGGGCATCCACGCCAGCGGCGACACCATGCGCAGAAACTGAAATGGGATGTGGGTGGCGGCGCGCAGAGCGTCGCTACGGCCGATGGCCACCCCCACCGGCACGCCGATGGCGCAGGCCAGCGCCATCCCCTTGGCTACCCGCAGCAGGCTGGGCAGCATGCTGTCCAGCAGGCCGCCGCCGGTCACCAGAACCACCAGCCGGCGCAGGGTCGGGCCGGGCGCGAAGCCGGCAAAACTGGCCGTGGCCGGATTGCCGGCGATCAGCCACCCGGCCGCCGCCCACAGCCCGACCACCGCCAGCGTGCCAGCGACGGGGAACAGGACGGCGCGCCCACGCGCCGTCCGTCGCTCGGCCCCACCCGTCACAACGCCACCACTTCGGTGCGGTTGAACGGATCGGCGGGATTGACGCTGGCATCCTTGCGCCAGTCGGGGAACTTCTCCAAGGCGTTGCGGACGAAGCGGTAATCCACCAGATCGTCGGCGACGAAATCCGGGTTCAGCTTGCCGAGGAAGGTGCGGTCGCCGGCCACCACCGTCTCGCCCAGCGCCTTGACGATCAGCTTGGTGGCGCTGGGATAGGGCCACGGCTGGAAATCGATGCGGCCGTTGCCCCATTCCGCCTTGTGCCGGATGGCCTTGGGCTTGGAATAATGGGCCTCGTCGTAAAAGGTGATGGCGCGTTCGACCACCTCGACCGGCATGGGCAGATAGCCCTTGCCGTCACGCGACAGCAGATGCGCCACTTCCTTCTTGTTCTGCGAGGCGTAGACCGCGCCGCGTACCACGGCGTTGACCACGCGCTGGGTCCATTCCGGCCGGTCGCGGGTGTCGGCCTCGTGCATGGACACCACGCAGCACGGGTGGTTTTTCCAGATGTCGCCGGTGAAGCGCAGGATGCGGCCGCCCGCCTTCAGTTCGCCGGCGGCGTTGAACGGTTCGGCGACGATATAGGCGTCGATCTTCTTGGCGGCCAGGGCCGGCGGCATGTCTGGCGGGTTCATCACCTGCAGGTTGACCTCGCCCGGTTCCAGCCGTTCGCCCTCGCCCTTGATCACCGGCGTCAGGTTGGCGGCGCGTAGCGCCATCTGCAGCACGATGTTGTGCATGGAATACCAGTAGGGAACGGCAACCTGCCGGCCTGCCAGGTCCTTGAACGACTCGATGCCGCTGTCGCCGCCCACCACCAGGCCCGAGCCGTTGGTATGCGCCCACGCCACCACCTTGACCGGCACATTGTTGTTGTAGCGCATCCACAGCGGGATCGGCTTGAGGAAGTGGACAAGGTTGAACTTGCCGGCGGCGAAGGATTCCACCAGCGGCGACCAGCCGCGGATCAGCTGCGGGTCCTCGACGTCCAGGCCTTCGTCCTTATAGAAACCCTTGGCATGGGCGACCAGCAACGCGGTGGCGTCGGTGATGGGCAGATAGCCGATCCGCAGCTTCTCGTCCTGGGCGGCCCGCGCCTTGCCGCCGGGAAGCCCGGACAAGGCGGCGGCAAGCCCGCCGGCTGCCAGGAAATCAAGACTGCGCCGCCGGCTGATCGGCGTTTGGTGCAGGTTCCAGCTATCGCATTTCTCGCACATGCGTGTCCCCTTTCGCTTAGATTTCGTAGTGGTCGCCGGGCCTGGGCGCCTCGGACGTTTCGCCCAGCGCCGCCGTCAGGCGGGCGCGCTGGTACTGCACCGCCGGGTCATCCTTGGCGCGGTCCTCGGGCAAGGCGAAGCTCAGGTCGGCCTGCACGCGGCCGGGCCGCGAATCCATGACCAGCGCGCGGTCGGCCATCAGCACGGCTTCGTCGATGTCGTGGGTGACCAGCACCAGGGTGATGCCCAGACGCTTGGCGATGGCGCGGACCTCGCGCTGCAGGTCGGCGCGGGTAAAGGCATCCAGTGCCGAAAACGGCTCGTCCAGCAGCAGGATCTGCGGTCCCGCCGCCAGCGAGCGCGCCAGCGCCACCCGCTGTTGCTGGCCGCCCGACAGCCGCTGGACGTTGGTACCGGCGTAATCGGCCATCCTGACCATGGCCAGCAACTCGCCCACCACCGCCGGCGCCTCGCGCCCACGGCCGGCGAAGCGCAAGCCCAGCGCGGCGTTCTCGAAAACGCTCATCCACGGATAAAGCAGCGATTGCTGGAACATCATCACCCAGCGGGGCGACGCCCCCTTCACCACCTGGCCGTCGATGCGCACCTGCCCGGCGCTGGGCGCGGCCAGACCGGCAATCAGATGCAGCAGAGTGGATTTTCCGCACCCGCTGCGGCCGACCACCGCCACCGCCTCGCCCGCCGCGACACGGAACGAGACGTCGGCCAGCACCGGCTCGCCGCGATGGCGGTAGCGGTGATGAAGGCGATCGACTTCGATGAGGCCCATGGGGTGACCGACCATTTAGGTATACCGTTCTGTCTATGCGCTATAAATCTACACACTTGTGGACTATCGTCAACGCATAAAACTATCGTCTAACAGACTTTTCCCGCAACTCGCCGCCGCCAAGAAAAGGCTGCCATCCCCCTTGCCCGGTGCGAATTTTCCATCAACACTCGCCCCACCAAGCCACCGGTTCGCCGGTTCATGGGCAGTTCATCTGCACGCGAGGATAATTCGGGGCATGAAGAAACTCGCATTCCCCATGCTCGTGCTGGCCGCCCTGCTGGCTGCCGCCACCGCCCGCGCCGACAGCGATCACGATCGCGCCCGCCGCGCCGTGCAGGCCGGCGAGGTCTTGCCGCTTCGCACCATCCTGGATCAGGTTGCCCGCGACTTTCCCGGCGACGTGATCGAGGCGGAACTGGAACAGCGGCACGGCATTCCCGCTTATGAGATCAAGGTGATCACCACCGACGGTCGGGTGATCAAGGCCTATTACGACGCCCGCACCGGCAGCCAGATCTCGGCCAAGGAAAAGCAGCCATGAGAGTTCTGGTGGTCGAGGACGAACCGCAACTGTCCCTGCGGCTGGAACAGGCGCTGGAAGGCGCGGGCTTTGCCGTGGACGTGGCCTATGACGGCGAGGAAGGCTGGTTCATGGGCGACACCGAGCCCTATGACGCGGTGGTGCTGGATCTGGGCCTGCCCCGCCTGGACGGCGTCTCCGTGCTGCGGCGCTGGCGCGAGGCCCGGCGGTCCTTTCCCGTGCTGGTGCTGACGGCGCGGTCGCGCTGGGCCGAAAAGGCCCAGGCCTTCGACGCCGGCGCCGACGACTACCTGACCAAGCCGTTCGAGATGGACGAGGTTGTCTATCGCATCCGCGCCCTGATCCGCCGCGCCGCCGGCCATGCCAGCCCGGAAATCGTGTGCGGCCCGCTGCGCATCGACACCGGTTCGGCGCGGGTGTGGGTGGACGGCCAGCCGGTGTCGCTGACCGCCCAGGAATTCCGCATTCTATCCTATCTGGCCCATCATCGCGGCCGCGTGGTCGGGCGCAGCGAACTGGTCGAGCACGTCTACGACCGCGACGACGACCGCGATTCCAACGTGGTCGACGTGCTGATCGGCCGCATCCGCAAGAAGATCAAGGTCGAGGTTCTGCATACCCTGCGCGGCCAGGGCTGGCGCCTGGACGAGCCGGCCGATGGCTGACAAGCGCCCGACATCGCTGCGGCGCCGATTGATCCTGGCCGCCCTGTTGTGGCTGGCGCTGGCGCTGGCGGCCAGCGGCACGGTGTTGCGCGTGGCCTTCGAAGACAGTATCGAGCGCACCTTCCAACTGCGCCTGATGACCGCGGCGCGCAGCCTTGCCGCCGCCATCGAAGTGGCCCCCGACACCAGCCTGACCATGGTGCGGCCGCTGGGCGACCCCCGTTTCGAGCAGCCCTTCGCCGGCTGGTATTGGCAAGTCAGCGACGAAACCGGCGTGCTGTTGCGCTCGCGCTCGCTGTGGGACACCACCCTGCCGGTCATGCTCACGCCGGAACCCGGTGCGGTGGTGTTTGGCCGAGTGACCGGCCCGCAGGGGCAAAGCCTGTTGACCGCCGAACGCGACCTGACCTTTCCCGAGCGCGGCCGTCCGGTTCATGTCACCGTCGCTGCCTCGCGCCACGACGTGGACCGCGAACTGAAAACCTTCGACCGCCTGCTGCTGGTGTCGTTCGTGCTGCTGGCGGCCGGGCTGGCGGCGGCCATGGCGGTGCAGGTGGGCTATGGCCTGAAGCCGCTCAAGCGCCTGACCGGCGAACTGGCGGCCCTGCGCCGCCGCCCCGGCCAACGCCTGTCCGGCGATTACCCGGCCGAGATCGCGCCCTTGGCCCAGGCCCTGAACACCGTGTTGGACCACGACGCCGAGTTGGTGGACCGCGCCCGCACCCATGTGGGCAATCTGGCGCACGGGCTGAAGACGCCGCTTTCGGTGATGCGCGCCGAACTGTCCTCGGGTCAGGCCGATGCCAGGGTTCTGGCCGATCAGGTCGAGCGCATGGGCCGCATGGTCGAGCATCACCTGACCCGCGCCCGTGCCGAGGCGTCGTCGGCGCGCGCCCTTGGCACCACTGTCCCGGTGGCCGAGGTGGTGGGCGAAATCGCCGCCATGCTGAGCAAAATCCACGCCGGCCGTGGCCTGACCATCGCCACCGACTGCCACCCCGAGGCGTGTTTTGCCGGCGACCGCGAGGATTTGGCCGAACTGATCGGCAACCTGATGGAAAACGCCTGCAAATGGGCGCGCGCCAACGTGCGCGTTTCCGCCACCCCGGGCAGCGTGCTGACGCTGAGCGTCGACGACGACGGCCCCGGCCTCAGCGAGACCCAACGGGCCGAGGCCACCCAGCGCGGCACCCGGCTGGATGAAAGCGCCCCCGGCCACGGCCTGGGCCTGGCCATCGTTCGCGATCTGGCCGGCCTTTACGGCGGTCGGCTCGAACTGGACAGCTCGGACATGGGCGGCCTGTCGGCGCGCCTGATCTTCACCCATCGCACATGAGGCG
>DATGXU010000373.1:0-1530 GCA_035298685.1 Magnetospirillum sp.
TGTTGGGCATCGCGCTCGATCCGCGCTTCTTCGACAATCGACGTTTCTACCTCTACCGCACCACCGACCAGAACGCTGCGCCGGATAGCGCCGGCCCAGGCCGTCCAACTGCACCAGCCCCAGCAATTCCTCGACCCGGGCGGCGATCGCCTGCTTCGACGGCCGGTCGGCGCCCTTGCGCACCTTGAGGCCGAAGGCGATGTTGTCGGCCACGTTCATGTGGCGGAACAGGGCGTAGTGCTGGAAGACGAAACCAACGCCGCGCTCGCGCGTTGCCAGCGTGGTGGCGTCGACGCCATCCAGGCGGATGCGGCCGTCGTCGGGGAATTCCAGCCCGGCCAGAATGCGCAACAGCGTGGTCTTGCCCGAACCCGACGGCCCCAGCAAGGCCACCAGCTTGCCCTTGGGCACGCTGAGCGACACCCGGTCGAGCGCGGTGAAGCCACCGAACCGCTTGGTCAGGCCCTCGACCTCGATCATATTGCCGGTTGCGTCAGACACGGTGGGTCGCAGCGAGTTCATCACGGTGGAGCCATTCGAGGGCGGACTTTGCCGCAAGCGTGACCAGAGCGAGGATCGCAAGGAGTGAGGCGACCGCGAACGCTCCGACGATATCATATTCATTGTAGAGGATCTCCACATGCAGCGGCATCGTGTTGGTCAGTCCCCGGATATGGCCGGACACCACCGACACCGCGCCGAATTCGCCCATGGCGCGCGCATTGCACAGCAGCACGCCGTAAAGAAGGCCCCACCGCACATTGGGCAGGGTCACCAAAAGAAACGTGCGGAAACCACCCGCGCCCAGGGTCAGCGCCGCCTCTTCCTCGTCGCGGCCCTGTTCTTCCATCAGCGGGATCAGCTCGCGGGCGACGAAGGGGAAGGTGACGAACACCGTCGCCAGCACGATGCCGGGCACGGCGAAGATGATGCGGAAGCCCTGTTCGGTCATCCATTCGCCCAGCAGACCCTGCAGGCCGAACAGCAGCACGTAGACCAGGCCGGAAATCACCGGCGACACCGAAAACGGAATGTCGATCAGGGTGATCAGCAGGCTTTTGCCGGGAAAGTCGAATTTGGTGATCGCCCAACTGGCGCACAGGCCGAACACCACGTTCAGCGGCACGGCGATGGCCGCCACCAGCAAGGTCAGCTGGATGGCCGACCACGTCATGGGATCGGACAGCGACGCCCAATAGCGGTCCAGCCCCTTGGACAGCGCCTGGGTCAGCACCGCCAGCAGCGGCAACGCCAGAAACAGCGTCAGGAACAACAGGGCGGCGATGGTCAGCCCGATGCGGACCAGCAGCGCCTCGGTGGTGGAACGCTGCGCCATGGTCAGGCCCCTCTCAGGCGGGCCTGCCGCCATTTCTGTAGCCCATTGATGAACAGCAGCAGCAGGAACGACACCACCAGCATCACCACCGCGATGGCAGTGGCGCCGTGATAATCGTATTGCTCGAGCTTGGTCACGATCATCAGCGGCGCGATTTCCGACACGCCGGGCATGTTGCCGGCGATGAAGATGAT
>DATGXU010000374.1:0-31206 GCA_035298685.1 Magnetospirillum sp.
GGTGGACTGGATCAAGCGCATGGCGCTGGGCTCGGGGGCCTATGGCGATGGTCCGCAGACGGTGATCAACACCCAGCGTTACCCGCGCGCGGTGCTCAAGCTGTTCGGCTCGAAGCTGATCTTTTCCGTGGTGATGGTCGCCTCGCTGGTCATGCTGGCGATCTATTTCCGCCTGCGCCGGCGCGGGCTGATGGCCCAGGACCGCTTCGCCCGCCTGCTGGCCGGCATGGTGCTGGCGCAAATTCTGGTGGTGCTGTCGGTAGCCAAGCAGCCGGCCGCCCATTACATGATTCCCGCTTTGCTGCTGACCGGCCCCGCCTTGGCCGCGTTGTGGAGCCTGAGCCGCCCGCTGATCCCGGCGGGCCGCCACCCGCGCGTCTGGGGCGGCGTGCTGGCGCTGCTGTTGGCGGTGCAGGTGCCGCAGATGGTGCGCCAGAACGCCGAGTTGCGCGGCTGGACCAAGGAACAGATGGCGGTGGACCTGGGCGCCCGCTTCCCCGGCTGCGCCAAGGTCTATTTCGACGCGGCCTCGGCACAATCCTATGCCTTCCAGCGCGGCGACATGAACGCGCTGGCGCGCTATTCGCCCAAGCTGGCAAAGCTGTTCCCGGCCGACGAATACACCTGGTTCACCAACGACCATACCTATTGGAAGCACGGGCTGATGCAGTGGAACCGCCCGGTGGGCCTGGCGGATCTGCTGGCCCGGCATGGCTGCGCGGTGTTCCGGGGCAATCAGCCGTGGACGGTCGAGCCGCGAGCCCGCGCCCTGATCGCCGATTTCCGCATGGACGACCGCTGCGAAACCGGCGAGGAAACCCTGTTCACCAAGGGCGTGCGCTGCGACGGGTCGCGGGTGACCGCGTCCCCCGCGCCATGACCTTTCGCTATTGCAAAATGGCGCGAACCGGCTAGCCTTTCGCCCAAGAGCAAGCCGCATCCAGGGGGAGCCATGCCGGCCAAGATCGTCACCATCGCCCAGCAAAAGGGCGGCGCGGGCAAGACCACCATGGCCGCCCAACTGGCGGTGACATTCGCACGCGCGGGCAAGCGGGTCGGCCTGATCGACATCGACCCCCAGGGCTCGCTGTCCATGTGGTACGAGGTCCGCAAGGCCTTGGTCCAGGCCGACGGCGCCGGCATCACCTTCGTCCAGGCATCGGGCTGGCGCCTGTCCACCGAGCTTGACCGCATGAAGCGCGATGTCGATGTGATCCTGGTGGACAGCCCGCCCCATGCGGAAACCGACGTGCGCATCGCCGTGCGCGGCGCCGACCTGATCATGGTGCCCATGCAGCCGTCGCCCATGGATCTGTGGGCCACCCAGCCGACGCTGGATATGGCGAAAAAGGAAAAGTCGGCGGCGCTGGTGGTGTTCAACCGCACGCCGCCCAAGGGCAAGCTGGTGGATGCGGTGCGCCGCAAGATCATCGAGGCGGAAATGCCGGTGGCATCGACCGTGCTGGGCAACCGCGTGGCCTTCGCCGCCAGCATGATGGAGGGCCGGGGCGTGGCCGAAAGCAATCCGCGCCACACCGCCACCAAGGAAATCAAGGCGCTGGCCGACGAGATCGCCGGCAAGCTGGCACTGTAAGGGAAACCCATGGATTACACCTTCGCCGCCACCATCGGTCTGCACACCCTGGCCGCCGTCATCTGGGTGGGCGGTATGTTCTTCGCCCACATGGTGCTGCGCCCGTCGGTCACCGAAATGACCGCGTCCCTGCGTCTGGCGCTGTGGCGCCGCGTGCTGCCGCGCTTCTTCGGCTGGGTCGCCGCCGCCATCGCGGTGCTGCTGGTCACCGGCTATGGCGTGCTGCTGACCGGCTATCGCGGCGGCATCACCGGCGGCAACCTGCACATCGACATCATGCAGATCGTCGGCGCGGTGATGATCGTGCTGTACCTGTTCATGCTGGTCGGCCCCTATCTGGCCTTTCGCCGCGCCATGGCCACCAACGATCTGGTGGCCGCCGCCACCCAGCAGGGCCGCATCCGCGCCATCGTGGTGGTCAACCTGTTGCTGGGTTTGTTTACCACCTTCGTCGGCGCGGCCGGCACCTTCGTCGGCTACTGAGGCCCGCGGGAACCCATGCACTAGGCGCGTTTATTCCTCGCCGCCGTTGACCACGCTGCCCCGGCCCACCAGGCCGCTGACGATGCGGATTTCGCCCGTCAGCGTCTTGTGGACGGGGCATTTTTCCGCCACCTCCAGCAATTTGCGCCGCTGACCCTCGTCCAGCGGCCCCTCCAGCACGATGTCGCGCAGGATCAGGGTGCCGGGCCCGCCGTTCTCGGCCGGCAGGACGCCCCGGCGCAACAGCACCTCCACATGGGTCAGCGGCCAGCCCTTGCGTTCGGCCACCATCTTGACCGTCATGGCGGTGCAGCTTCCCAGGGCCGCCAGGATGAATTCGTGAGGCGACGGCCCCAGATCGTCGCCGCCGGCATCCACCGGTTCGTCGGCACGCAGCACGTGGCGCCCGATCATCACCGCCTGGGTCAGGCGGCCCTCGCCGGTGGCGGCGACCATGACGGTTCCCGGCGGCGGCGTGCGAATCATAGCGGCTTGCCTCCTTGGCGGTGTCCGAGTACAGGTGGTGCCGAACCGCACCGGATGGGAGCCCCCGATGGCGAACAAACGCTTTTCCGCCGACGATGTTCAACTGGTCGCCAAGGATCGGATGTTCCAGGGCTATTTCGCCATCGACCGTTACCGGGTGCGGCATCGCACCTTCGACGGCGGCTGGACGGCCGACATCACCCGCGAAATCTTCGAGCGTGGCCATGCCACCGTGGTCATCCTGTACGACCCGGTGCGCGACGAAGTGGCGATGATCGAGCAGTTCCGCATCGGCGCCTATGCCGCCGGACAATATCCGTGGCTGATCGAATGCGTGGCCGGCATCATCGACCCCGGCGAAACCGCCGAGCAGGTGGCCCTGCGCGAGGCGGAAGAGGAAGCGGGCGCCCGCCCCGAGGACATCGTTCACATCGGCAAGTACATCGTCACCCCCGGCGGCTCGACCGAGACGGTGGAACTGTTCTGCGCCCGTATCGACGCCAGCCGCATCCAGGGCCTGCACGGCCTCGAGCACGAGGGCGAGGACATCCGGGCCTTCACCGTGCCGGTGACCGAAGCCTACGACATGGTCAAGGACGGCCGCATCGCCAATTCCATGGCGGTGGTCGCCGTGCAGTGGCTGATGCTGGAACGCCATGCGCTGAAGGCCCGCTGGGGCCTCTGACCAGGCAAGGGCCCTCTTCGACCGGAGAGGGCCTTTTCCATGTCCGAATTGTACATTAAAATGCGCTTGATTGCCTGCGAACCATTCTGATACGTTCGTCGAAAGTGTAATTTAAGGCGAAAGAACACCCACCATGACCGACGTTCGCGACGGCTTCCTCGACACTATCGGGCGCACGCCGCTGATCAAGCTGCAGGGTCCGTCCGAATTGACCGGCTGCACCATCCTGGGCAAGGCCGAGTTCCTGAACCCCGGTGGCTCGGTCAAGGATCGCGCGGCGCTGGCCATCATTCAGGATGCCGAGGAACGCGGCCTGCTGAAGCCGGGCGGCGTGATCGTCGAAGGCACCGCCGGCAACACCGGCATCGGCCTGACCCTGGTGGGCAACGCGCTGGGCTATCGCAGCGTCATCGTCATGCCCGAGACGCAAAGCCAGGAAAAGAAGGACATGCTGCGCCTGATCGGCGCCGATCTGCGGCTGGTGCCGGCGGTGCCCTATTCCGATCCCGGCAATTACGTGCGCTATTCCGAGACGCTGGCGGGCGAGTTGGCCAAGACCGAACCCAACGGCGTGCTGTGGGCCAACCAGTTCGACAACGTGGCCAACCGCCTGGGCCATTACCGCACCACCGGCCAGGAAATCTGGCGCCAGACCGGCGGCAAGGTGGACGCGTTCACCTGCGCGGTCGGCACCGGCGGCACCCTGGCCGGCACCGGCATGGCGCTGAAGGAGCACAATTCCAACGTCCGCATCGTGCTGGCCGACCCCATGGGCTCGGCGCTCTACAATTACTATGCCCATGGCGAGCTGAAAGCCGAGGGCAACTCGATCACCGAAGGCATCGGCCAGGGCCGCATCACCAAAAATCTGGTGGGCGCCCCCATCGACGATCAGGTGCGCGTCACCGACGAGGAAGCGTTGCCGCTGATCTTCGATCTGGTCAAAAAGGAAGGCTTGGTGCTAGGCGGATCGTCGGGCATCAACGTCGTCGCCGCGATGAAGGTCGCGCGGAAGTTGGGTCCGGGCCATACGGTGGTGACAGTGTTGTGTGATTATGGTACCCGCTATCAGAGCAAGCTGTTCAACCCAGCCTTTCTGAAGGAGCGGAACCTGCCCGTCCCGGAATGGCTGGTTTGAGGCGGCGCCCAAGCCAAACCAATCTGAGGGAAGCATGACCTATCCCAATCCGGAGGCCCTTGTCACCACCGAGTGGTTGGCGGCGCATCTGTCCGCGCCCGATGTCCGCGTCGTCGACGCGACCTGGTTCATGCCCTCGGCCGGGCGCAATGCCCGCGAGGAATACGAAGCCGGCCACATCCCCGGCGCCGTGTTCTTCGACATCGACGAAATCGCCGACACCGACAATCCGTTGCCGCACATGCTGCCGGCGCCGGAAAAGTTCGCCAGCCGCGTGCGCAAGCTGGGCCTGGGCAACGGCCACAAGGTGGTGGTGTACGATACCAACGGATTGGGCGCGGCCCGCGTGTGGTGGATGTTCCGCGTGTTCGGCCATCGCGACGTGGCGGTGCTGGATGGCGGCCTCAGCAAGTGGAAGGCGGAACAGCGCCCGCTGGAAGACCTGCCGCCCATGCCGCGCGACCGCCATTTCCTGCCCCACGTCAACGCCACGCTGGTTCGCACCTTCGACCAGGTGAAGGCCAATCTGGAAAGCAAGCGCGAGCAGGTGATCGACGCCCGCGCCGCCGGCCGCTTCACCGGCACCGCGCCCGAACCGTGGCCGGTCAAGCATGTGGGCCACATGCCCGGCGCGCTGAACGTGCCGTTCAGCGACCTGATCGACGAACACACCCGCACCATGAAGCCGGCCGGCGAACTGCGCGCCCGTTTCCAGGCGGCGGGCCTGGACTTTTCCAAGCCGACGATCGTCAGCTGCGGTTCGGGCATTACCGCCTGCACGCTGGCCCTGGCGCTGTTCCTGCTGGGCCACCAGGATGTGGCGGTCTATGACGGCTCGTGGGCCGAATGGGGCAACCACCCCGACGCCGTGGCGGTGACCGGCTAAGCTTCTCGGTCAGCCTGATGACGTAGGGCCGCGCCTTTCGGGGCGCGGCCTTTTTTTGCTCCGCCTCCATACCCCTTACGCCCACATGCCTCTCGGTTGATGCGGTTGCCCCGCCTCCCCACCTCAGGCCCACGACAGCCAGAACACGAGGTGGCCTCCATGCTCTCGAAAGCGCCTTCAACGGCCCGCGTCCTGCCCTCGCCTTTAGGTCTGCTGTTTCTGCTGTTGCTGCTTGGAGTGCTGGCGGTGGGGGGATGCAACACCGTTTCCGGCATGGGCGAGGACATCTCGGCGGCCGGGCGCGGCATCGACCAGACGTCCAGCGCCACGCAGGAAAAGATGACCGGCAAAGAGCGGCCCCAGACCCAGCGCGACCGCGACTATCAATCTGGCCGCTATTGAAAATCCTTGGCAGCGGGCGAGGGCCGGTGCCACCATCGGCGCCGGTCCACCGCCCGAATGCCAGGGAGCCATGAAGAAGAACAGTCTGATCGTCCACGCCGGCCGACATCCCGAACGCTATCACGGCGCCGTCAACCCGCCCGTCTATCACGCCTCGACCATCCTGCATGCGTCGGTGGCGGCCATGGAGGCCAGCGGCAAGAACCCGTTCGAGGGCGTGCGCTATGGGCGCTTCGGCACCCCCACCACCTTCGCCTTCGAGGAAGCCGTGGCGGCGGTGGAAGGCGGCACCAAGGCGGTCGCCATGCCGTCGGGTCTGGCCGCCATCACCGGCACGCTGATGGCTCTGCTGAAGGCCGGCGACCATCTGCTGATGGTGGACACCGCCTATTTCCCCACCCGCAAGTTCTGCGATTCGGTACTGGCCGGGCTGGGGGTCGAGACCACCTATTACGATCCCGCCATCGGTGCCGGCATCCAGGCGCTGATGCGCCCCAACACCCGGCTGGTGTTCACCGAATCGCCCGGCTCGCTGACCTTCGAGGTTCAGGACATCCCTGCCATCGCCAAGGTGGCCCATGCCCATGGCGCCCTGGTGGCCATGGACAACACCTGGGGCATCCTGACCTTCCAGCCGTTCACCCACGGGGTGGACGTGTCGATTCAGGCCTGCACCAAATACGTGGTCGGCCATGCCGACGCCATGCTGGGCTCGATCACCGTCGCCGACGAAAAGCTGTGGCTGAAGATCAAGACTTCGGTGGCCGCCTTCGGCCACTCGCCCGGCGCCGACGAGATGTTCCTGGGCCTGCGCGGCCTGCGCACCCTGGCGGTGCGCCTGAAGCATCATGCCGAAACCGCCCTGAAGCTGACCACCTGGCTGCGCGACCGCCCCGAAGTGGCGCAGGTGCTGTATCCGCCCCTGCCCGGCGATGCCCATCACGAGCTGTGGAAGCGCGACTTCACCGGTGCCTGCGGCCTGTTCGGCGTCATCCTCAAGCCGGCGCCCAAGGCGGCGGTGGATGCCATGCTGGATGGCTATAGCCATTTCAACCTGGGTTTTTCGTGGGGCGGCTTCGAAAGCCTGGTCATCCCCACCGGCGGGCATTCCATCATCCGCACCGCCACCCAATGGAACCCGCCGGGCCCGCCCTTGCGCTTCCATGCCGGGCTCGAGGATGCCGACGATCTGTTGGCCGACCTGGAAGCCGGCTTCCAGCGTTTGCGCGCCGCAGGCTGACACCGAAACGGGGGGGGCGCCTCGGCGCCCCTTGCGATGGCGTTTCCGCCCCATCAATAAAAAGGGGGCCAGGCGGCCCCCTTCGTCTTTTAGGCATACGGCGTGGAAATCAGACCATGCCCAGCGCGGCCTTGTAGAGGTCGAGCAACTGCTCGATCTCTTCGCGCTCCTGGTCTTCCATCTTCCGCAACGACACGATCTTGCGAACGATCTTGACGTCGAAGCCCTGGCTCTTGCACTGGCTGTAGACGTCCTTGATGTCGGCGGAAAGAGCCTTCTTCTCTTCCTCAAGGCGCTCGATGCGCTCGATGAACTGGCGCAGCGCCTCAGCCGCGATGCCGCCGATCTGGCTGTTGTTCTGCTCGTCGCTCATGGTGGAACCCCTCGGGTGAACGTGAGGGGCAGACCATAGTTCGGCGGACAGGCGGGATCAAGGTACATCTACCCCCATCGTCCTACTCCGCACGGGCCTTATCCCAAGATGCGTTGATCGGTTCCGATCAACGCTGCCCTCAAGCGGCGGGCGGGTTTCTCCGAAACCCTTGCCTCCCGCAGCATAAGCCGCGCGGCCGCACTTGCGGCCGTTCAAACCGCAATGAGTCGTTTTTGTCGCGGCTTGGTAATCCACCAATGGTAGTTCGAAACTACGCCTGCGGGACATGACGCCTTCGTCTTTGGTATAGGGCGCTGCGCCGCTCGACCTTCCAATGCACTGCGGTCTTGTCTATTCGGATGGCTGTCGCTTCTTGGCGAAACATGGGATCACAGACCGTAACAAATAATATTGCGCGGGGATGGGCCATGGACGACCAATTCACCATTTTGTTGGTTGAAGACAACGCGCTGATGAGGTCGTTGATCCGCGACATGCTGCGCGCGGCCACACAGTTCGTGGTGGTCGAGGCCAGGGATGGCAGCGCCGCGCTGGAAATCCTGCGCCAGCGGCAGGTGGACATGGTGCTGTCCGACTGGAACATGCTGCCCATGAACGGCCTGCAATTGCTGCACGCCATGCGTACGGAGCCTGAACTGGCGTCCATTCCGTTCGTGATGATGACGGGGGAATTCAATCCCCAGACCGCCACCCAGGCGGTGGCGGCGGGCGTGGCGGACTTCCTGACCAAACCGTTCGGCCGCGATCAGTTGGCCAAGACCATCACCAAGGCCATCACCGGACGTCCCCGCGCCGCCTGAGGCGGCACGAGGGGGCAAGGGTCTTGGTCTAGCCGGCAACCCCGCAGATATACTTCAAGGTGCGCAGCCGCTTGAAGCTCCAGCGCAGGCGGTTGCGCATGCGCTTGCTGAACCGCTTGGGCTCGATGCGGGCCGACGGCGCGATGCCGGCGGCCAGATCCACAAGCTGCTGATCCAGCATCATCCGCATGACGACCTCGCGGATTTCCAGGAAGTCGCGCCAATCTTCCTCGTGCAGCAATTCGCGGTCCTTCAGCGCGGTATAACGCTCGTCGGTGCCGGTCTGCAGGACATGGGCGCGGATGGCGCGGAAGCGCGCGGCCGACACCAGCGGCAGCAGGCCGAACTTCTTGGCGTTCAGGCGGCCCTGGGTGGTGACGAACTCGCCGAAGAAGCCCAGCGACACTTCCATCTTGGCGACGTGCTGGGCCAGGTACTGCATGAAGAACGCCGATTGCGACGCCTTTTCCACCGCATAGGCGCGCAGTTCCTCGGCCAGGGCGCGGTCGCCCCAGACCGGCTGGAAGTCGAAGAAAATGTCGCAATACATGACCGTCTGGTTCTCGACGGCATAGACCCAGTGGTGGACCTCGTCCTTCCATTCTTCCAGGTTCTTGCGCCACTTCGGCTCGCGCGCCATCACGCCGCCGTCGCAGAACGGGATGCCTGCGTCGTTCAGCATCTGGTTGACCCGCTTGCCCAACTCGGCGAACCACACGTCGTCGGCTTCGGTGCCGCGATGGACGATGGCGTTGTCCTGGTCGAACACCAACAGGCTTTCGCCGCGGCCGGCCGAGCCCAGCACCAGCATGGCATAGGGGGCGGGGGCGGGGCCCCAGCCGTCTTCCTGCATGGCGGCTTCGGACAGTTCGGTGGCGCGCGAGGTCAGGTCGCGGATCACCAGCGCGATCACCGAGGCGATGTTGCGCGCCGACACGCCTTCGGCCAGCAATCCCTTGGCCAGGTTGGGCAGGGCGGCCATGGCGGCGGCCATGTCCTCGGCACCGCGCGCCTCGTGCACCGAATCGCCCAGCGACAGCGCGTCGCTGGCGCGCACCTTCAGCAGGGCGCGGCCGGTGACCATGCCGATCGGGCGGTTGTCGGCGTCCACCACCACCAGATGGCGTAACCCCATGCGGTTCATCTTGCCCAACGCCACATAGACGAAAGCATCGGCGTCGACGGCGGCGACGGGCCGGCTCATCACCTGGCCCAGCGTGGTGTCGATCCCGCGCGGCCCCTGGGTGGACAGCACCCGCAACAAATCGCGTTCGGTCAGGATGCCGGCGGCGCGGCCCTGCTCGTCGATGGCGACGATGGACGAGACTCGCGTCTCGTACATGCGGTCGATGGCTTCCTTGAGGGAAATGTCGCCGGTGGCGGTCAGCACCGGGGTGCTCATGACCTCGCGCAGGCGGTGCTGGTAAGGGAAGCTGTCAATGCGGGCCAGAGCGGCGACATCGTTCATGGAGAGATCACCATAGTGGCAGGGTGGTGGTCAGTGTTTGCGAGCAGGTTGCAATGATGGAGTTTGCAGACGCAAGCGTCCCCACCCGAAAGTGTCGATTGAGAACACGTAGGGGTGGTTATTTCGGTCTTGCGAGGGCGGTGGACAATCCTGGTGCGTGGGCTGGAAGGTCTATTGTGTATTAATTTCCAGATTGCTTCGGCTTATTTAAGGTTTTCTGCGGGTATTCTTGTTCGTTGCACTGCGGAATGACTTTGGGGATAAAGCCACATCCATAATCAATAATGTTGGCACACTGCTATCCAGTTGACGGCAAGGTAGCCGGATGTTAATGACAAGGAAAGCCCCATGCAAGCTGATGGGCCATGCTCGAAACGCATAGGTACCCTTGGCATACTGCACGGAGAGCCAAACGAGCCGGCAGCAAGACCGGCAACAGAAAACAACGAAGCCGTCCGCCTCGGCAGGACGGCTCAGATAGTGGAGGGTCAATTGTCACAAGCTGCAAACACCCAAGCTATGCACGAGAAAATCAGGAACAATCCGAAGTTCCACGAACTCGTGTCGAAGCGCACCTCGTTCGCCTGGACCCTGTCTGCGGTCATGCTGGCGATCTATTTCGGCTTCATCTTCCTCATCGCCTACGGCAAGGACTTCCTCGGGACCTCGCTGTCCGCTGGTTCGACCACGACCATCGGCTTCCCCATTGGCATCGCCGTGATCCTGTCGGCCGTCGTGCTGACCGGCATCTACGTTCGCCGCGCCAATGGCGAGTTCGACGAGCTCAACCGCCAGATCATCGAGGAATCCCGCTGATGAAGACGCTGAAATCCGCCTTCTCGGCTGCCATGCTCGCTACCGGCGGGCTGATGGCCGCCACCACCACCGCGTTGGCGGCCGGTGCTGATCTCGGCAATGTCGAGAAGCAGGCCACCAACTGGCACGCCATCGTGATGTTCGTCATTTTCGTCGGCATCACCCTGGGCATCACCTATTGGGCCGCCCGCAAGAACAAGACCGCCGCCGACTTCTATGCCGCCGGCGGTGGCATCACCGGCTTCCAGAACGGCCTGGCGATCGCCGGCGACTACATGTCGGCCGCGTCGTTCCTGGGTATTTCCGCGCTGGTTTACGGTTCGGGCTTCGACGGCCTGATCTTCTCGGTGGGTTGGCTGGTCGGCTGGCCGATCATCCTGTTCCTGATCGCCGAGCGTCTGCGCAACCTGGGTAAGTTCACCTTTGCCGACGTGGCGTCCTACCGCCTCGCTCAGGGGCCCGTCCGCATCTTCGCGGCGACCGGCGCCCTGATCGTCGTGATCTTCTACCTGATCGGCCAGATGGTCGGTGCGGGTCAGCTGATCAAGCTGCTGTTCGGCCTGGACTACCTGACCGCGGTCATCGTGGTCGGCGCCCTGATGATGGTTTACGTGACCTTCGGCGGCATGACCGCCACCACCTGGGTGCAGATCATCAAGGCCTGCCTGCTGCTGGGCGGCGCCACCTTCATCGCCTTCGGCGTGATGAGCCACTTCGGCTTCTCGTTCGAAAAGCTGTTCACCAAGGCGGTCGAGGTCCATCCCAAGCACGCGGCCATCATGGCTCCCGGCTCGCTGGTGACCAATCCGATCGACGCCATCTCGCTGGGTCTGACCCTGATGTTCGGCACCGCCGGTCTGCCGCACATCCTGATGCGCTTCTTCACCGTGCCGAACGCCAAGGAAGCCCGCAAGTCGGTGTTCTTCGCCACCGGTTTCATCGGCTACTTCTACATCCTGACCTTCATCATCGGCTTCGGCGCCATCACTCTGGTGCTGACCGACCCGCAGTATCTGGACGCTGCCAAGGGCGGCATGAACCTGAAGGGCGGCGGCAACATGCCCGCCATCTGGCTGGCTCACGCCATCGGCGGCGACATGTTCCTGGGCTTCATCTCGGCCGTGGCCTTCGCCACCATCCTGGCGGTGGTGTCGGGTCTGACCCTGGCCGGCGCGTCCGCCATCTCGCATGACCTGTATGCCAACGTGTTTGCCCGCGGCAAGACCACCGAGGCTTCGGAAGTGCGCGTGTCGAAGATGGCCTCTCTGGTTCTGGGCGTCATCGCCGTGATCCTGGGCGTCATCTTCGAAAAGCAGAACGTGGCCTTCATCGTTGCCCTGACCTTCTCCATCGCTGCCTCGGCCACCTTCCCGGTGCTGGTGATGGCGATGTTCTCGAAGAGCCTGACCACCCGTGGCGCCGTCATCGGCGGTTACCTCGGCCTGATCGGCTCGGTGGGCTGCGTGGTTCTGTCCAAGGTGGTTTGGGTTCAGAGCTTCGGCTTCAAGGATCCGATCTTCCCGTACGTGTACCCGACCCTGTTCACCATGCCGCTGGCTTTCCTCAGCTGCTGGGTCTTCTCGATCCTCGATAACTCCCCGCGGGCTCAGGCCGAGCGGGCTGCCTACCCGGCCCAGGCCATCCGGTCTGAAACCGGCCTGGGTGCCGAGGGTGCCGCCTCCCACTAAGGCTGCACTTTCCGAAATTCTTCGAAGAATAAACTGGCCGCCGGTCCATCCGGCGGCCCTTTTTCTTTGTGGCGTCCCGGATGGCGGTGTGCCCCTGGTCATGCGCAGGCTGACGCGGGCGCACCTGTGGCGTTCGGCCTTTGGCCGTTTCTTTCGGGCCTATTCGCCGTCGGCGGGTTGGGGCGGGGCGAGGGGAATGGAGAAGCGGAAGGTGGAGCCCAGCCCTTCGCCGGCCGATTCCACCCAGATGTGCCCGCCGTGGCGTTCCAGAATGCGGCGGCACAGCGCCAGGCCGACGCCGGTTCCCTCATAGACGCCGCGGGGGTGCAGGCGCTGGAATACCTGGAACAGCCGACCGCTGACGGCCGGGTCGATGCCGATGCCGTCGTCGCTGACCGAGATCGTCCAGTTCTCGTCGTCCTTGGCGGCGGAAATGGCGATATGCGGGCTGGCGTCGCTTTTGCGGTATTTCAGCGCATTGCCGATCAGGTTCTGGAACACCCGCATCAACTGGCTGGAATCGCCGATGACCGAGGGCAGGGGATCGGCCGTCACCTGGGCGCCGCAATTGGCGATGGCGGTGGACAGGTTGGCCAGAGCGTCGGCCAGAACCTGATCCAGGGCCACCATTCCAAAGCGGTTGCCACGACGGTGAACGCGGGAATATTCCAGCAGATCGGTGATCATGCGCGACATGCGCTGGGCGCCATCCACGGCGAAAGCGATGAACTCGTGGGCGTCGCCATCCAGCTTGTCGTGGTAGCGGCGGTCCAGCAGCGCCAGATAGCTGGATACCATCCGCAACGGCTCTTGCAAGTCGTGGGACACCGCGTAGGAGAATTGTTCGAGGTCGCGATTGGAGCGGGCGAAATCCTCTTCCAACCGCTTGCGCTCGGTGATGTCCAGCACGGCGATCAGCACCAGGTCTTCGCCGTTTAAAGTGACGTTGACGCCGGACAGCAGGGCCGTGAACCGTTCGCCGGTGGCTCGCCGCAGCACGGCTTCCAGGTTGCGGACCTGCCCCTCGGTCCCCAGCGTGTCGATCATGCGGGCGCGCTCGGTGGGATGGACCCAGAAGTCGGGGGCGATCCGTCCCTCGGCCTGATGCTGCGGAATCCCGAAGGCTTCGGCCGCGCCGGCATTGATATAGGAAACGTGACCATCGCGGCGCCTCGTCAACACCAGCGGCAGCGGCGAAATATCGACGATCCGGCGGAAGCGTTCCTCGCTCTCGGACAGGGCCGTCAACGACGCGTTCAGTTTCGCCGTGCGATCCGCGACCGCCTGCTCCAGGCTCTCGACATGGGCGCGTTCCGCCGCCAGCATCTGTTCCGTCAGATGAAGACGGCGCTTTTCCGAGCGTGACAGCCGGCGCGCCATGGCAAAGATGACGCCGACGAAGGCCGCCTGGATGCCGCCATGCACCCATACCTCGCGCCGCCACCGGTCCATGACGCGATCGCGCTTGATGCCGACGGCGGCGACCAGGGCGTAGCTGGGAACCGGGGTGAAACCGATGACACGTTCCACGCCGTCCGAGAAACTGGGGGCGTTGCGCATGGTGCCGGCGCCGCCAGCGACGGTAAAGGCTTGAAACAATCCGCTGTTGGCGATCGATTTGCCGACAAAGCGCACGTCCTGCGGGCTGCGCGAATACAGAATGCCCGAGGTGTCGAAGGCGCCGGCGGCGTCGCCTTCGGCCGGCACCACCGATGTCAGGGCGTTGTCGATGAAATCGGTCCTTACCGCCAGACCGGCGCTGCCGCGAAACACGTCGTCGGCGCCAACGATCGGGCGCGACAACAGCAGGACGGTGCGTTTGGTGAATTTCTCGGGGATGGGAGGGGACAGATAGGTGACGCGCTCGCGCCAGGTTTCAGCGGCGGCGCGCACATGCGGGGCATCGGAAATGTCGATGGGAACGGGGCGGGCTGCCGCGTCGCGGTGGATGATCTGGCGCAGCCAACCCTGGGCGTCCACCAGGCCCATGCTGTCCAGTTCCGAATAGGCGTCCAGCTTGGTGCGCAGGGTGGCCTGCAACACCGGGTCGATGTGGGCGGGATCGCCCACCTTCTCGGCCACTTCGGTCACCAGCACGTCCATGCTGCGCAGCGAAACGGCGATGCGTTGGGCTGCTGCGTTGGACAGCGACAGCGCCAACTGTTCGGCGGCGCGTAGATGGGCCTCGCGGCTGACGAGGATCTGCCATGTGGACGCGGCACTGCCGGCAAGCGCCACCAGCGCCGCCGCCGCCCAAATTCCCATGCTGCCGCGTTTAGAAGGCATCGGTAATATTGCTCTCTCCGACCGGGATCAACTGTCGCATCTCGCCGGTGCGGGGGCAAGGCTCCGCACTATTCCTGGCGGCGTTCGATCTCGATGCCGACCGAAGCGGCTTCGGCGTAGACGTCCAACTTCTCGACCCGCACCCGCACCGACGACACCCGCGCGTCCGCCAGACACAAGGTGGCGATTTTCTCGGCCAGGGTTTCCACCAGGTTGATGTGGCCTTCGGCCAGCATGCGCTTGATGCCTTCGATCACGTCTTCGTACGACACCACGTTGGCGATGTCGTCCGACAGCGGTCCAGCCTGTTCCAGCACCGCCATGTCCACATTGATGCGGACCCGCTGCGGGGCCAGCAATTCGTGGGGATGAATGCCGATCAGGCACTTCAACACCAGATCGCGGACCAGGATGCGATAGAGGTTGGGGCCGGAATTGGTGGCGTACATGAAGCGTCCTTGGGGCAGGGGGTGAATCAGAGCGTGGTGGCCGACGGCACCACGTCGTCCTCGGCCGGCAGCGCGGCCAGCAATTGGCCGATGGTGCGGCCCAACACCGGATGGGTCACGTCGGCGGCCACATCCGCCAGCGGCACCAGCGCGAAGCGGCGTTCGTGCAGGCGGGGGTGGGGAATGGTCAGATCGGGCGTGTCCATCACCACGCCGTCATAAATCAGGATGTCCAGATCGATCAGCCGAGGCCCGTAGCGCACCGACGCCACCCGGCCCAGTTCGGATTCCATTCCTTTCAGTTCCCGCAGCAAATCGGCGGGAGCCAACGTCGTGCGCCCGCGCACGGCCATGTTCAGGAATGCCGGTTGGTCGGTGACGTAAAGGGGGGCCGTTTCATACACCGACGAGGTCGCGTCGATATCGATCACGGCCGTCAATGCCGCAAGGGCCGCGCGCAAATTGGCGGCGCGGTCGCCCAGATTGGTACCCAAACCAAGGAAAACGGTGGCCATTGCCCCTGCCCAAACCGTGGAAGGGCGCAACCATCCTCCAGAACGAAGGCCAAGGCAAGGGCGGCTTGCGTTGGGGAAGGCTGCGTCGGGATCATGCCGGGGCCGGCGGGCTGCGCCGGCCGCGCGTGGGTCAGGCTGCGCCGGCCGGCACCCAGCCCGACGACATGGCGATGCGCACCGCTTGGGCACGATTGGCGGCGCCGATCTTGCGGTAGACGTTGCGCAGGTGAACCTTGATGGTGATTTCCTGCAGGTCCAGGCAGAGGGCGATTTCCTTGTTGGTCCGCCCTTCGACCAGCAAGGCCAGGATTTCCGCCTCGCGCCGCGACAGCTTGTCGAACGGGTGGGGCACCCCCGTCGGCTTGGCGGTTGCGGTCGGAATGCTCATCTGATGGCCGGGATCGTCGAAGAAGGTCGACGACGGCAGGTACTTCTCGCCCGACAGCACCAGCCGCAGGGCGTTCACCATGGCGGTGCCGCTGACGGTCTTGGGGATGAAGCCGGCGGCGCCAGCCTGGACGGCCGCCACCACATGGTCGCGGCTGGAGAAACCCGAGACGATGACGATCGGAACCGTCGGGCACTTGGCGCGCAGAGCCTCCAAGCCCTTCAGTCCATCCATTCCCGGCATCATCAGGTCCAGCAGCACCAGCCCCAGGTCCTGGGCGGCGGTGACGGCGATCAGCGCCTCGTCGATATTCGCCGCGTCCAGCACTTCCACGTCGGTGGCCAGTTCCTGCAGAAACGGCTTGAGGCCGTCACGCACCAGCTTGTGGTCGTCGGCCACCAGGATTTTCATCTGATCTCTCCCCTACGCGAACATCGCGGTTCGCGGTGCTCCAAAAGTATAGCCTGACCCCGACCTGGGTCCATAGAAAACCTGTGCATGATCCTAATCGGCCGGCGGTTTAAGGAATGTGGCGATGATGTCGGCCAACTTTCCTAGGGGCACCGGCTTTTTCAGCACGGCGCAACGGTCGTCCTGCAGGTTCTCGGCCAGACGTTCGGTGGCGCCCAGGTGGCCGGTGACGATGACGATGGGCATCAGCGGGTCGAAATCGCGCAGCTTTTCCACCAATTGCTCGCCGCCGCCCGCCGGCATCCGCAGGTCGGTGATGACCACGTCGGCCGGGTCGCCCATGAACTGCTCATAGGCCTGGTTGCCGCTGCTGCACAGGGTGACCCGGTAGCCCAATTCCTTGAGATAGGCGCCCAACGTCTCGCCGGCGGTCAGTTCGTCCTCGACCACCATGATGTGCCCCTCCACCGGCATTTCCGGCGGCTGCGGCCGATCCTTCAGCGTACCGACCGCCAGGGTGCCTTCGCGGTCGATGGGCAGGGTGATGGCGAAACAGGCGCCGGCGCCGCGCTCGACCACCTCAAGCCGTCCGGCCATGGCGGCGATGATGCCGAAGCTGACCGACAGGCCCAGGCCGGTGCCGCGCCCCGCCTCCTTGGTGGTGAAGAAGGGCTCGAAGATGCGGGCGCGCACGTCGGCGGGGATGCCGGGGCCGCTATCCGCCACGGTGATCACCAGATTGTCGCCCCGGCGGCGCGCCGACACGCTGATGAAGGCGTTCCAGTCACTGGCCTCGCCTTCGCGCTCGCGCTTTTCCTTCAGCGCGTGCTGGGCGTTGGACAGCAGGTTCATCACCACCTGTTCAAGCTGGACGGGCCGCCCGCGCACCAGAGCGGGGGTGTCGGGCAAATCGGTGATCAGGCTGATCTCGTCGGGGCGCAATTGTCCCGCCATCACCCCAAGGGCGGCGGCGACGGCGGCGACGGCGTCGAAGGTTTGCACCGGGCTGGTGTCGCGGCGCGAGAAGATGCGGATGTCGTCGATGATCTCGGCGGTGCGCTGGGCCTGGTCGGCGATCAGCATGAATTGCTGGGTCTGCCAGTCGGGCGTGGCCTTGCCGCGCTCGATGAACAGCAAGGCGCCCTCGGCGGTCAGGCGCATGATGTTCAGCGGCTGCGACAGCTCGTGCACCAGCCCGGCGGCCATTTCGCCCAGGGTGGCCAGCTTGGCGGCCTGGACCAGCTGTTGCTGCACCTGCTTGCGCTCGGTCACATCGCGGATGACCAGAATGCGCGCCGGCAGCCCATGGAAGGTGATGGTGGTGGCGGCGATCTCGGCCTCGAAATCCGAACCGTCCAGGCGCAGCATGCGGTATTCGGTCACCAGCCGCTGCTCGGGCGGATGGGCGATGCGCTGGCGCACGTCGTCGCGGTTGTCGGGATGGATCAGCTCCAGCAGCGAACAGTTCAGCAGCGAGCGGTCGCCGGTGGCGAACACTCGGGCGGCGGCCGGATTGGCGAACACGATGGTGCCCTGGCTGTGCACCAGGATGGGGTCGGGCGTCAGCTCGATCAGCGAGCGGTAGCGTTCCTCGGACTCGGCCAGCTCGCGGACGGCGCGGTCGTGCTCGGCCTTCATGCGCAGCGCGCCGATGCCGTAGGTCAGGTTGCGGGCGACGTCTTCCATCAGGCGGATGACGTCGGGGTCGAAGGTGTCCGGCTCGGACGAATAAATGGTCAACGCCCCCAGCCGGTCGGCGCCTTGACCCAGCGGCAACGCCAGCACGGCACGCAGATGATGGGCGCGGGCCTGCTTGCGCCATGGCGCGAACCGGGTTTCCTGCTCGACGTCGTGTACCACCTGGGACAGGCCGGTGCGGATGGCGGTGCCGGTCGGGCCACGGCCGCGCTCGTCGTCGGTCCAGGTCACCGACACGTCGTCGAGATAGCTGAGGCCGCGCCCGGCCGCCGCCACGGGAACCACGCTCAGGCGGTCGTCGTCGCGCGTATAGCCCACCCAGGCCAGCCGATAGCCGCCCACCTCGACGGCGATGCGGCAAATATCCTCCAACAGCGCGGTTTCATCGGTCGCACGCAACAGCGCCTCGGTCGAGCGGGTAAGCGTGGTGACGGCGCGGTCGATCAGCCGCAATTGTTCCGCGACGCTGTGCGCGATCATGTTCGACGGCTCTTCCCTGGGGCTTGTCGTTCGTGCAATTCATGCTACCCCTTGCCATATGGCGTCGGATAGCGGTTTTACGGGTTAATACCGGCCTTATACCTGCCACGATGCTGTGGTCTGCTAAGGTCCGTCGCGGTTCCGGAAAGGAGAAAGTCGATGTTTCGCTGGTTGTCGTCGGTGGCGGTTGCCGTTGGTCTGTTCGCTGCCTCGGCCCAGGCCGCCGAACGGGCGATCGATCTTCTGGACGTGCCGGTATCCTATACTGCGAATTTCACGGTCAGCAGCGATCACGGCACCTATCGGGGCACGGTGTGGCATGCCCTGGGCCGCGAACGGCGCGATTTCGGAACCCAGGCCGGCGGCCAGACCCTTTTGCTGCGCCGCGACATCGACACCGCCTATCTGATGAAGCCGTCCAGCCGCTGGTACGTGGGGCTGGGCTTCGAGGCGGTCAGCACGCTGGCCGGCGGCATCGACAGTCTGCGGGTGGACCGCCAAAAGCTGCGCGAGGAAAGCGTGGGCGGCATCCGCGCCACCCGCTACACGGTGGCCGCCACCGGTCCCAAGGGCTCGCGCTTCGACGGCGACGCCTGGTTCTCGAAAGAGGGCATTCTGGTGCGCGCCTCGGGCCATCTCAGCGACGGCGACGGGCGCCGCTCGCCGGTGGAGACGTCGCTGTCGGAACTGCAGGTCGGGCGGGTTGACGAGCGGGTGTTCGAATTGCCGGCCGGCTGGCTGGGCATGGACCTTCGCTCGATGCCGCCCGAGCGTATCGCCCAGGCGGTGGAAGGTCTGAAGCCCCTGCTGGAGGGGCGGGGGCGCTGATCCGGCGGCGCCGGACTTACCAGTAGCGGACGCGCCCGGTGTCGATGTGAACGAAATTGCTGGCGGGATAGGTGCCGACGCCGCCCGCCCGCAACGACTTGGCGGCACGGCCGACCAGCTTGGGGCTCTGGCCGGGAATGCGGATGTCCACGGCCTTGCCGGCCATATGCAGGCTGTTGTGGGCGACGCCGTCGGAATTAGCCACCAGCATGGCGTTGGTGGCGGGCGAGCGGTAGCCGGAAATGATGTGGATGGCGCCCCTGGCGCTGAACTTCTTGTGCATGGCGACCATCAGGTCCAGCAGGCGCGGGTCCATCTGGGTCACGTCGCCCGAGCGGTGATCGCGCAGGAAGCGGTTGATCTGCACCAGCGACTTGGGCAGATAGCGCCCCTGCGACCAATAAACGGTCTTCAGCGTTTCGCCGGTGTGGATGTTGTAGAGGTGCAGGCCGCGCTCGGGCAATGCCCGCACGGCGGCTTCCAGCGGGCTGGTCACCAAGGCGGTGGCAGCGGCGGCCCCAAGGCCCAGGGTCAGAAAGGACCGGCGCGAAAGGTGTTCGCGGCCGTTGGCGTCATCACCGTGATGCATACGCTCCCCCCCTTTTGGTGCACAGAGTCATACCACCGGGCAAGGGGCGGGAGTCAACCGTTGGAATCGCAAAAGTATCACTTTGTCACGACGGGGCGGTCCGGCTGGCGAACCGCCCGCCGGAGTCACAGCGTGCCCTGAGGATGTTCCTGGGCCATCTGCGGCTGGGCCGGGCGCGCGCGCTTGAGCGCCGCTTTCAGCCGGCCGTCATGGCCATAAAGGTCGTCGCGGAAGTGAACGGTGCCGTCGTCGTCGGCCCAGGCGGTCATGTACATCAGATAGACCGTCAGCGGCTTGTCCAGCTTCACCGTCTTGGTGGCGTTCTCGGCGATCAGCGACTCGACCTTGTCGGTGAATTCGCCCGGCACCAGCGCCTGGGCCAGGGCGACGGGGCGTTCCAGGCGGACGCAGCCGTGCGACAGCGCCCGGAAAATGCGACCGAAATACTGCCGCTTCGGGGTGTCGTGCAGATAGATGTCGTCCTGGTTGGACAGGTTGAACTTCACCTGTCCCAGCGCATTGTCCGGGCCGGGGGCCTGGCGGATGCGCCAGGGGAACTTGCTGTAGCGATGCCAGTCGATGCCCACGCCCTGGGCCTGGATGCTGCCATCGGGGAATTCGTCCAGGATCTGCATGTTGTTGGCCACCAGATAGCCCGGGTCCTTGCGCAGCTTGGGCAGGATTTCCTTGGTGGCGATCGACGGCGGCACGGTCCAGGTGGGGTTCAGCACCACCGAGGTCATGGTGGTCTGCATGGTCGGCGTCTGATGCTGGACGTCGCCCACCACCACGCGCATGGCCATGTGGATCTCGCCGTTGCGCACCAGCTCCAGATGGGCGGCGGGCAGATTGACGGCGATATGGGTGGGGTCGAGCGAGCGTGGCATCCAGCGCCACCGCTCCATGTTGGCCATGATCTGCTTCAGGCGGTCCTCGGCGCTGACGTTCAGCGCCGCCAGCGTCGCCTTGCCCACGGCGCCGTCGGCCTCGATGCCGTGGCGGCTTTGGAACAGCTTGAGCGCGGCGCTCAGCGTCTGGTCGAGCTGCTTGCCCTTGTCGTGCTTGGCATCGAGCTCGCCGGTGGCGATCAGGCGCTTGCGCAACGCCGGCACGCGGTCGTCTTCCATCCCCGGCTTGATGGACGGGCCATCGGGGATCGCGGTCCAGCCGCCGTTGCGGACCAAGGTCCGGTAAAGCTCGAGCGCCCGGCGCAGGCGGTGATAGCCCGCATAGGCCGGCGGCAGCGGATCGACCGAGGCCACCAGATCCTTGCCGGCGGCCAGATCGCGCAGCAAGCGCGTGCCGTCGACGGCGGGGCGGGTTTCGGGCCCCATGCCGCCGACCAGTCGGGTGGGGGAAACGCGGCCGGTGGCCAGATCGCGGGCAAAGCGCGCCAGGGCGTCCGACACCAGCAGATCGCGGTCGAATTCGGAAGACGCCTCGCCCACGGCATAGGGCTCGGGCGGCAGGCCCTCGGCCTGGGCGATGGTCTGGATGTCGCTCAGCAGGCGGTCGGCGGCGGTCTGGCCGGTTCCGCTCCACGCCAGGCGGTAGCCGCGCTCGCGATAGAATTCCCGCAGATTGGCAAGCTCGACCACGCGGTCGCCGACCTTGGCGGTGCCGCTGGCGTCTTCAAGCCGCCGTTGCACCTCGACCGGCGTCTGGGCGAATGCGCCAACAGGAGTGCTGACGTCGACAAGCGCCAAGGCCATGGAAAACAGGAAGGGGCGGGCGAACGACAATTGCTGAAAACCCTAAAGCTGCCGACAGGGCACGAAGGCCCCACTATAAGCACCGGTGCCCAGGGCCGGCGCGCACGATTTCAGGGCATCGCCGGCAGCGACGAAAGCCGAGGCCGGAAACTGACCTTATGGATATCTGGCGCGCCTGGGGGGGTGTCAACGGCAATCAGCCGCTTTCCCCTTGTTAGGGCCACAGTGCGGCCCGAATGCAACACCCCCGCCCGCATTGTGGCACGAAAATGGGCGACCCGGCCGATGCCGGCCGCCCAATTCTCGGGCAATGAACCGCCCTCAGCCCTGAACCCACGGCAGGCCCGAGGCCTTCCAGCCGGCAGAGCCGCCGCGATGGCGCACGCCATCCAGCGGGCCTTCGAAGCCGTCCGAGACGTTGAAGCTGGAGCCGAAGCCCAGTTCGGTCATCAATTCGGCAGCCGCCTTTGAGCGCACGCCCGAGCGGCAAATGAACAGCAGGGTGTCGCCGGGGGCGATGCCCTGGCCCTTGAGCTGTTCGGCGAAGGCGTCGTTGCGGCTCATGGCCGGGAAGGTCTGCCACTGAACCAAAATGGGCTGCTTGCCCAAAGGGGCCAGATCGGGCACGCCCACGTAAACCCATTCGGCCTGGGTGCGGACGTCGACCAGCTTGGCATTGGGGTCGGACTTCAGGCGTTCCCAGGCTTCGGTGGGCGTGATGTCGCCGGCATAGGTGGTCATGGTGTCTCCTTATTGTACGGAAAAACTAGTGGTGAATGGGTTTATTCTACACAAAAATCTGTTGACTTTCCAGTCCTTCAAGTGGCATTTCGTACATCATGTTCAGACATACACCTTGCCGGGTGTGTTTTCGGGGAAAGGGACTTCAAATGCGCGACGCCAGCCAGGCCCAACTGCAGTCCGAGCCGTTGGTCAGCATGAGCGACCTGGCCGAGTATCGGGACGGTCTGGCCAAGCATCTCGCCGGCGAGTGGGACGACGAACGCTGGACGGCCTATCGCGTGCGCTTTGGCGTTTACGGCCAAAAGCAGCCCGGCGTGCAGATGGTGCGCATCAAGATCCCCGGCGGCATCCTGTCCATCGCCTGGGCTCGCACCATCGCCGAGGCCAACCGTCGCTTCGCCGTGGGCGACGCCCATTTCACCACCCGCCAAGACATTCAGATTTACCACGTGCCGCTGGCGCGTTCGGGCGACCTGCTGGACTATCTTTACTCCAACGGGGTGACCACGCGCGAGGCCTGCGGCAACACGCTGCGCAACATGAATGCCTGCGCCCTGGCCGGCGCCTGTCCGCGCGAACTGGTGGATGCCGGCCGGGTGGCCGAGCAACTGGCCCGCGCCTGGATTCGCCATCCGCTGGTTCAGCACATGCCACGCAAGGCCAAGTTCACCGTGTCGGGCTGCGCCACCGATTGCGGCGCCAGCACCATCCACGATCTGGGCTTCATCGCCGTGGAAAAGGATGGGGTGCAGGGCTTCCGCGTGCTGGCCGGCGGCGGTCTGGGCGGCCAGCCCCGCGCGGCGGTCGAGGTGCTGCCGTTCGTCACCGAGGACGAGCTTCCCACCGTGGTCGAGGCCTTCGCCCGCCTTCACCAGCGGTATTCCAACCGTCGCGACCGCAGCCTGGCCCGCATCAAGTTCGTGGTGAAGCGGTTCGGCGAGGAAAAGTTCGTCGAGCTGTTCGCCGAGGAATTCGCCCGGGTCAAGGGGCTGCCCCAGCGCCCGTGGCAGCCGTTCGCCTGGCGCAAGCCTACCCAGGCCGCCGTCGCCCGCACCCCGGTGGGCGTGGTCGATTCCCATGACGGTACCCGCGCCGTGGTGATTTCGGTGCCGCTGGGCATCGTCTCGTCCGAACAGCTGGAGCGGCTGGCCGATCTGGCCGAGCAGGCCGGCGCCACCGAGTTCCGCATCACCCGCGACCAGAACGTCGCCCTGTTGGGCGTGCCCGCCGACAAGGTGGCGCAGGTGTCGGACGGCGTCAAAGCCATCGGCTTCGACGTGCCGGCCTCGGCGGAAGCGGTTCCCGACGTGTTGTCGTGCCCCGGCACCACTACCTGCCGCATCGGCATCACCAACTCGCAGAACTTCGCCCGTCAGGCGCTGGCCAAAGCCAATGCCGATCCGTCGGCCAAGGGGCTGTCGGTGCATGTGTCGGGCTGCCAGAATTCGTGCGGCCTGCACCATGTGGCCGATTTCGGCCTGCACGGCATGGCCAAGAAGATCGACGGCCGCTCGGCGCCGCATTATCAACTGCATTTCGGTGGCGACTTCCGCACCGGCGAAATCGCCATCGCCGGCCCCATGATCCCCGCCAAGCTGGCTAACCGGGCGCTGGCCCTGCTGCGCCAGGGTTATACCGAAGGGCGCGCGGCCGGCGAAAGCGTGCGCGCCTGGGCCGAGCGCCTGGGCAAGGCCGGCATCAACGGTCTGCTGGCCTCGCTCGATCCGGCGCAGGCCGACGCGGTGTTCGTGGATTGGGGCGATGCCGCCGAATTCGCCGGTGCCCCCACCACGCGCGGCGAATGCGCGGCGCCGTTCGCCATGGACGACCTGTTCGCCGACCTGGCCGACGACGCCCTGATCTCGCTGGATCGCCGCCTGGCTGTCGGCCAGACCGATGCCGCCCGTGCCGCCGGCACCGAGGCGGTGGTGTTCGCCGGTCGCCGCCTGCTGCATGCCCAGGCGCTGCCGAGCGAGGACGGTGCGGAACTGGCGGCGGTTGCCGCCGCCGTGCGCGGCGCCTATGCCGGCAATGCCGATGTGCTGTCGGCGCTGACGGCGGCGGTGAATGCCAAGGACGGCGACCTGGATGCCTTCCGCGAGCGCGTGGCCTATCTGATCGACACCGCCCGCGAGGTGGTCGAGGCCCCGCCGGCGGCGGCTGCCGCTCCGGCGGCGGTGGGCGATCTCTCGGCCATCCTGGGGATGGCGGAATGACCCTGGCGGCACTTTCGGCCCTTGATGGCAGGGATCTGATCGCCCAGGCGGCCAGGGACTTTGCCGGCCGCATCGCGGTGACCTCGTCCTTCGGCGCCGAATCGGCGGTGCTGCTGGATCTGGTGGCCTCGGTCGATCCCGGGCTGCCGGTGATCTTCCTCGACACCGGCGAACTGTTCGACGAGACGCTGGACTACCGTGCGGCGCTGGAACGTCGCCTGGGCCTGACCAACCTGGTGGTGGTGCGCCCCACCGACGAGGAACGCAGCCAGGCGGCCGAGTTGTGGCAAAGCGACGCCGAACGCTGCTGCGAATTGCGCAAGGTGCAGCCGCTGGCCCGGGCGGTGGCCGGCTTCACCGCGCTGATCGACGGCCGTAAGCGCGCCCACGGGTTCGAGCGCGACGCCCTGTCCACGGTTCAGCAGGTGGGCGAGGTGGTCAAGATCAGCCCGCTGGCCAATTGGTCGGAACAGCAGATCGAAGCGCATTTCGTGGCCCGCGACCTGCCCCGTCATCCGCTGGTGGCGCAAGGCTATCGTTCCATCGGCTGCTGGCCGTGTACCCGCCCGACCCAACCGGGCGAACCCGCCCGCGCCGGCCGCTGGGCCGGCAGCGCCAAGACCGAATGCGGCATTCATACCGTCCCGCTGGGGACTGCCAAGGACCTGTGACATGAACGATCTCGATGTTTTGGAAAGCGAGTCGATCTACATTTTCCGCGAGGCGTTCAACCGCCTCGACAAGATCGCCATGCTGTGGTCCATCGGCAAGGATTCGAACGTCATGCTGTGGCTGGCGCGCAAGGCCTTTTTCGGCCACGTGCCGTTCCCGGTGCTGCACGTTGACACCAGCTACAAGATCCCCGAGATGATCGAGTTCCGCGACCGCGTGGCGGCGGAATGGAAGCTGCCGCTGATCGTCGGTCAGAACAAGGAAGCCCTGGCTGCCGGCATGAGCCCGGCGCAAGGCCGCGTCAATTGCTGCTCGGCGCTGAAGACCGAGGGGCTGAAGGCACTGCTGGCCGAGCACGGCTTCACCGGCGTGATCGCCGGCATCCGCCGCGACGAGGAAGGCACCCGCGCGAAAGAGCGCGTGTTCAGCCCGCGTAACGAAACCAACGAGTGGGACTTCAAGGACCAGCCGCCGGAATTCTGGGGCCAGTTCAAGACCGACTTCGCCCCCGGCACCCACCTGCGCATCCATCCGCTGCTGGCCTGGACCGAGCTGGACGTGTGGCGCTACATTGCCCGCGAGGGTATTCCGGTGGTGGACCTGTATTTCGCCAAGAACGGCCGCCGCTATCGCAGCCTGGGCTGCGCGCCGTGCACCGGCTCGATCGCCTCGACCGCTTCCACCGTCGAGGAAATCATCGTGGAACTGGAGACCACCAAGACGTCCGAGCGCGCCGGCCGCGCCCAGGACAAGGAATCCGAGGATGCGTTCGAGCGGCTGCGCGCCGCCGGCTACATGTAAGGGTGGGCACAGGATCATGAGCGAGATTCAAACTCTGGACCGGACCGATCTGGCGCCGCTGCGCATCGTCGTCGTCGGCCACGTGGACCACGGCAAGTCCACCCTGGTGGGCCGCATCCTGCATGAAACCGGCGCCCTGCCCGACGGCAAGGTCGAATACCTGCGCGAGGTCTGCGACAAGCGCGGCATGCCGTTCGAATGGGCCTTCGTCATGGACGCCCTGCAGGCCGAGCGCGACCAGGGCATCACCATCGACACGTCGCAGCTGCGCTTCCATTCCGGCAAGCGCCCGGTGCTGATCATCGACGCGCCCGGCCACAAGGAATTCCTGAAGAACATGATCACCGGCGCCGCCTCGGCCGAAGCGGCGCTGCTGATCGTGGATGCCGCCGAGGGCGTGCAGGAACAGACCCGCCGCCATGGCTATCTGCTGCATCTGCTGGGCCTGACCCAGATCGCGGTGGCGGTCAACAAGATGGACCTGGTGGGCTGGAGCGAGGACCGCTTCCGCGAGGTCGAGGCGGAAGTGCGCGCCTATCTGGGCGAAATCGGCGTCACCCCCACCCACGTGATCCCGGTGTCGGCCCGCGGCGGCGACAACGTGAAAGTGCCGTCGGCGGCCAGCGGCTGGTATCAGGGGCCGACCATCATCGGCGCGCTGGACGGTTTCGAGGCTTCGGCGCCGGCCACCGACCTCAGCCTGCGGTTCCCGGTGCAGGACGTCTATAAGTTCGACACCCGCCGCATCATCGCCGGCCGGGTGGAAAGCGGCCGCCTGAAGGTGGGTGACCGTCTGGTGTTCTCGCCGTCGGGCAAGTCAGCCAGGATCGCCAGCCTCGAAGCCTGGGCGGGCAGCGACCTTACTTCGCCGTCGGCCTCGGCCGGGCAGGCGGTGGGTGTCACCCTGGACGAACCCATCTTCGTCGAACGCGGCCAGATCGCCCATTTGGGCGATTCCGGCCCGGTGATCGCCTATTCGGTTCGCGCCCGCGTGTTCTGGCTGGGCCGTCAGGCCCTGACCGTCGGCTCGCGCCTCAAGCTCAAGCTGGCCACCGCCGAATATCCGGTCGAGGTGGCCGCCATCGAGCGCGTGGTCGACGTCGAGGACCTGAAGAACCACGAAGGCGGCGAGGTGGCGCGCAACGCGGTGGCCGAGATCGTGCTGCGGTCGCGCGCGCCCATGGCGCTGGACACCTTTGCCGACAATGCCCGCCTGGGCCGCTTCGTGCTGGTGCATGGCTACGACATCGTCGGCGGCGGCATCGTCGCCCAGGCGGTGGGCGACAGCCGCAACCTGACCGAGGTCGAACATCGGATCGACGCCACCGCCCGCGCCCAGGCCAACGGCCATCGCGGCGGCGTGCTGTGGCTGACCGGCCTTTCCGGGGCCGGCAAGTCCACCATCGCCATGGAACTGGAACGCCGCCTGTTCCTGCGCGGCTGGCAGGTCACCGTGCTGGATGGCGACAACGTGCGCACCGGCCTGAATTCGGACCTGGGCTTCTCGGAAGCCGACCGTACCGAAAACATCCGGCGCGTGGGCGAGGTGGCGCACCTGTTCGCCAAGGCCGGCATGCTGGTGATCGCCTCGTTCATCAGCCCCTATCAGGCCGATCGCGACCGCGTGCGCGCCATCGATCCCGACGCCTTCCACGAAATCCACATCGCCACCGAGCTGGAAGAATGCGAGCGCCGCGATCCCAAGGGCCTGTACCGCAAGGCCCGCGCCGGCGAGATCCCGCAATTCACCGGTGTCTCGGCGCCGTATGAAGAGCCGGAAACCCCGGACCTGCGCCTGCACACCTTCGGCCGCACCGTGGACGAGGCGGTGGCGGAACTGCAGGCCTATGTGGAACGGGAAATCGGCCTGTCCAGCCGCGAGCGGGCCGCCAGTTAGATCGTGATGCCCAAAATGTGCATCACGATCCAACTGTCTTGAATTTTCCCTCGCCGGGCGCGGGCATCCGCCCGCTTGGCCGCGCCCGCAATGGGCGCAGAAGCGCAGCACCTCATGGCTGAGGCTCGTCGCTTCAAGCTCTCATCAATACTCTGCCATCGTTAAGAAACAACGTCGTCGCCGGGCTTGCCCCGGCGATTGGCGTTTTTGGGGAGGTGCGCAAGAGACGGCAAAGATATGCCGACCTGAATGTTGGAAACGCCGCACCTTACGGTACGGCGTTTCCCTGCGGGGGGGTGGGGATGGGCGGGAAGGCCCCCCGGCAGATTAGGTATCGAAGGAAAGCTGAGATTGACTTCGCTTCGACATCTTTAATATAGAACATTCTGGTTATTTTGGAAACAGAAAAATTCGCCAAAAAATACTTATTACTTTCACCTTTAGATTATTGTCAAAATCTTATCTGTTAAGCATAAAATTTTACGCAATTGGTATGTATGCCTTCGGCCAAGGTCCACATTGCCCTTGGGGACGCGGCAGGGCACCATAGGGACGCGTTCACCAGGGAAAGGCGGCATCATGGCATGGAATAGGCGGCGGGTTCTGGCGGCGGCCGGCGCGGCCTTGGTGGCGCTGGCTTTCGACGCGGCGGCCCAGACGCTGGTGACCTTTCCCAAGTCGCAGGCCGAGGTGGCGACCCGCTCGGGCAAGCGTCACGTCTTCAACGTCGAGCTGGCGGCTACCGCCGAACAGCTGACCCAAGGGCTGATGTACCGCCGCACCCTGGCGGCCGATGCCGGCATGCTGTTCGATTTCGGCAGCGACAAGCCGGTGTCCATGTGGATGCGCAACACGCTGATCCCGCTGGACATGCTGTTCCTGGCCGCCGACGGGCGCATCGTCGGCATCAAGGAGCGGGCGGTGCCGGGATCGCTGGACATCATCAACTCGCCCGAAGCGGTGCGCGGTGTGCTCGAGGTCAATGGCGGCACCGCCCAGCGGCTGGAGCTGTCGGTGGGCGACCGGGTGGTGCACCCGCTGTTCGGCGGGCGCTGATCCTACATGGGGTCGCCGGTGGCGGCCATTTGGGCGGGGATGCTGTCCCAGGCCTCGCCGGCGGCGATGACGCAGGCGGTGCCGTCGGGACGGGTCATCAGCATGGTCCAGGTCTTGCCGTCGCGGGTGGTCAGCAGCTCGACCACGCTGCCGTTGTTGGCCAGCCCCAATTCCTTGGGGGCCTCCCGGTATTCCTTGGACAGCGAGGTCAGCAGCGCCTCGCGTTCGGCGCAGACCAGATCCACCGGCAAGACCGCCGGAGCGGCCAGCAACAGCGCCGCGATCCCCATGTCCACCATGGCATGCCTCCGCAGTTCGGGTGCCGGCGCCAATCCGCCGCTCTGGGGCTGACATGGCGACGATGTCCGTGGCTGTCACGCACGCAAGTGGTTGCCTAGCCGCACTTGCAGCACTTGCCGCAATCGTCCTTGCCGCGCGGCCGGCAGCGGCGGCGGATGGCTCGCCACAGCTTGAGCCCCAGAATTGCGGCGGCGGCGGCCACCACCAGCGCGGCGACGGCTTCCTGCACGGTCATCCCGCCACCAACAGGCTGGCGATGCGGAAGGTGGCGAAGGCGGCGCCATAGGCCAGAGTGGTCAGAAAGATGAACATGGCCGCCGGCCAAAAGCGCGAGTTCAGCTCGCGCCGCACCACGCTCAGCGTCGCCAGGCATTGCGGGGCGAAGACGTACCATGCCAGCAGCGACAGCGCGGTGGGCAGGCTCCACGACTGGGCCAGCACCGTCGCCAGCGAGCCGCGCAGGGAATCGCCGGTTTCGGACAGCGCATAGATGGTGCCCAGCACACCCACCGCCACCTCGCGCGCCGCCATGCCCGGCACCAATGCCAGTGCGATCTGCCAGTTGAAGCCGATGGGCGCCAGCAGCGGTTCCAGCGCATGGCCGATGGTGCCGGCGATGGAATAGCGGATGGCCGCCTCGGTGGCGCCGTCGGGTGGGGCGGGGAAGCTGGCCAGGAACCACACCACCACCATCAGCGCGAAGATGGTGGTGCCGGCGCGCAGCAGGAACGCCTTGCCGCGGTCGTACAGGCCCAGCAGCACGTTGCGCGGATGGGGCAGGCGATAGGCCGGCAGCTGCATCAGCAGCGGTTCGCGCGCGCCCTTGAGCACCGTGCGCTTCATGGTGAAGGCCACCAGCAGGCCCGACAGGATGCCGGCGGCGTAAAGGGCGAACATCACCAGCCCGCGCATGCCGACCCAGCCGCCCAGCAGCGCGCGATCGGGCACGAAGGCGGCGATGATCAGGGTATAGACCGGCAGCCGCGCCGAGCAGGTCATCAAGGGCGCGATCATGATGGTGGCGATGCGGTCGGCCCGATGCTCGATGGTGCGCGCCGCCATGATGCCGGGCACGGCGCAGGCGAAGCTGGACAGCAGCGGGATGAAGGCGCGGCCATGCAGGCCGACGCCGCCCATCAGCTTGTCCAGCAGGAACGCCGCGCGGGCCATGTAGCCGGAATCCTCGAGCACCTGGATGAAGAAGAACAGCACCAGGATCTGCGGCAGAAAGATCACCACGCTGCCGACGCCGGCCAGGGCGCCGTCGGTGATCAGGCTGCGCAGCGGCCCATCGGCCATGGTGGCGGTGATCCAGCCGTTGATTGCGGCCAGACCGGCATCGATCATCTCCATGGGCCATTGCGCCCAGCTGAACACGCCCTGGAACATCAGGAACAGCACGGCGAACAGGATCATCAGCCCGGCGAACGGGTGCAGCAGCACCTTGTCCAACCGCCGGGTGGCCGCGTGCGGGCGGGCCGGGGTGTGGATGGCGCGCGCCAGGATGCGCTCGACCTCGCGGGTGTAGTCGCGCAACTGGCGCGAGTTGGGTTCGCTCCAGCCGCATTCGGCCCCGGTCTTGCCCCAGCCTTCGGTCTTGGCCACGGCGATGGTGCGGTCGATTTGGTCCAGCAGAGCCTGAATACCGCCCTTGCGGATGGCGACGGTGGGAACCACCGGCATGCCCAACTCGGCCGACAGCTCGGCGGCATCGACGCCAAGGCCTTGCTTTTCCGCCGCGTCCATCATGTTGAGCGCCAGGATCACCGGGCGGCCCAATTGCTTCAGCTCCAGCGCCAGGCGCAGGTTCAGGCGCAGATTGGTGGCGTCGGCGACGAAGACGATGGCATCGGGAACGTCTTCGCCGTCCATGCGGCCCAGCACCACGTCGCGGGTGACGGCCTCGTCGGGCGAGCGGGCGCGCAGCGAATAGGTGCCCGGCAGATCGATCACCTGCACGCGAGCCCCGGCCGGGCTGACGAAGGCGCCTTCCTTCTTTTCCACGGTGACGCCGGCGTAATTGGCCACCTTGTGGCGGCTGCCGGTCAGGGCGTTGAACAGCGCCGTCTTGCCGCTGTTGGGGT
>DATGXU010000375.1:0-6044 GCA_035298685.1 Magnetospirillum sp.
TCGCTGTCGGCGAAATACAGCGCGGTGCCCTCGGGCGCCGGCGTCAGGCCCGAGGGCTGCGCCAGGGCGGCGCCGTCGCCTTCGCCGTCGACGATGGCCTCGCCGCCGCTGCCGGCCACGGGGCGCACCATTCCGGTGGCAAGGTCCAGCGCGCCGATCTGATGGCTGCCGGCATTGGCGAAATACAGCGTCCCGTCGATCAACTCGATGTCCCAAGGCGCGGCCAGGGCGGTGCCGGGACCCGGTTCGGGCTGGCGCAGGATGGCGCCCCGGCAGCCGATGCCCGCCACCGTGTCGGTGACGCCGCTGGCGCGGTCGATGCGGCGGATGGCGTGGTTGCGGGTGTCGGCCACGTAGATGAAAGCCGCGTCGCAGGCCAACCCTTCGGGGCCGTTGAACGCGGCTTCGGCGCCGCCGTCGCGGTGGCCGGCCTCGCCGGTGCCGTATCGCAGTACCTCGGCGCCGTCGTCGTCCAGCACCACGATCTGGTTGTGCCCGGTGTCGGCCAGCGCCCACAGCTTTTCGCCCGGCGTGGGGCAGGCCTTGATCTTGCCGGGAAAGCGCAACGCCCCGCCGGTTTCCACCAGCGGCACCAGCGGCAGCGGCTTGGGCTTCAGCTCGCCTCGGGCGAAGAACTGGCGGGCCATGTCGCCGATGCCCTGAACCAGCAGGTCGGGATTGGGCTCGCCCGACAACTGGCCGATGATGAAGCCGTCGGGCGAGATGAACACCAGCGTCGGCCACGCGCGCACGCAATAATCGTCCCACAGGCGAAGATCGGGGTCGTGCACCACCGGGTGTTCGATGCCGTAGCGGGCAATGGCGTGGGCCAGCTCGGCGGCGTCGCGCTCGTGGTCGAACTTGGGCGAATGCACGCCGATGACCGTGACCTCGCCGGGAAAGCTTTCTTCCAGTCGCTTCAGCGTCGGATGGACGTTGAAGCAGTTGACGCAGCAAAAGGTCCAGAAATCCAGGATGACCAGCCGGCCGCGCAGGTCGGCCAGCCGCAACGGTTTTTGGACGTTGAACCAGGTCAGTCCGTCACGGTCGAAATCGGGGGCGCGGGTGATGCCGAACATAGTGACCTCGCCGCCAGTGCCATCGGTCGGGCGTTCCGGCTCTTTGGGAGTGGCGCGCCGTTCCCCTTACATAAGGCGGCGAGGCCTGCGGGATACAAGGGCAGCCCTGTTCCTGTCGGATCGTCAGGCGCCGTTGATCGGCGGGGGGTGTTGAAGGTGGTGGCGGATTCGTGGCACAACGGCCGGGTTCCAGGTGCCCGCGAGGGAGAATCGGGAAGGCGGCGCAACTCCGCCACGTGCCCAACGCTGTGAAGGGGATCGGGCCGGCAGCATGCCACTGGCGCCAGGCGCCGGGAAGGCGCCGGCTCGGGATGAACCTCAGTCAGAAGACCGGCCGGGAACATGTGGGCCGCCGCCCTGGACAAGCGGTGGCCGTTCACGCATGACAGGGGAAACTCATGCCCGAAGCCGCCACCCAGGCCGACCCGAATTTCACCGAAACCGAACGGGACGCCGTTTACCGCTGCATCCACACGCGGCGCGACGTGCGCGGGCAGTTCCGCCCCGATCCGGTTCCCGACGAGGTGCTGGCCCGCATCCTGCGCGCCGCCCATCACGCCCCCAGCGTCGGTTTCATGCAGCCGTGGGATTTCATCGTGGTGCGTGACGGCGCGGTCAAGGAACGTGTCCACGCCGCCTTTGCCAAGGCCCATGCCGAAGCCGCGCTGATGTTCGAGGACCAGCGCCGCGCCGCCTATCAGCGGCTCAAGCTGGAAGGCATCCTGGACGCCCCGGTCAACATCTGCGTCACCTGCGACCGCGCCCGCACCGGCAAGGTGGTGCTGGGCCGCACCCATCAGCCGGAAATGGATCTGTTCAGCGCGGTGTGCGCCGTCCAGAACCTGTGGCTGGCGGCGCGGGCGGAAAATTTGGGTGTCGGCTGGGTCAGCATCGCCCATTACGACGATCTGCGCGCGGCGCTGGGCATCCCCGGCGACATCCAGCCCATCGCCTATCTGTGCCTGGGCCACGTCTCGCATTTCTACGAAAAGCCCGAGCTGGAAAACGCCGGCTGGCTGCCGCGCTTGCCCATGGGGCAGCTGACGTGGTTCGATCAGTGGCATCGCCAGCAGGGCGACGAGCCGCTGCTGAACCTGTTGCAGGGGGGATGATGGAGGAATTGGTGCGCAAGGTGACGCCGATGATGGTGTTGCCCGACATTCGGCCGGTGCTGAAGCAGTATCTGGCGCTGGGCTTCGAGCCCAAGCCGACCGACGATCCGGGCTGTGTCGGCCTGCGCGCCGGAAACACCTATCTGATCCTGGTCACCGCCGAACTGATGCAGAAGGATTTCAAGCGCACCACCGTCGCGCCGCTGATCGGCACCACGGTGCCGTACCTCTATGTCTCGTCGCTGCACGAAGCGAAAAGCCGTCTTGAGGGGTCCGCCATGGTGGTCGAGGAGGCCTATACCGGCAGCGGCACCCGCGAGGCGGTGGTGGTGCAGCACGGCCAGTTCCTGATCCTGGCCGAGATGCTGGAATAGCGCCCGGGAACAGCGGCCTGAGCCGGCGGTATTATGCGGCGTGGATGCCCGCCAGGAAGCGTTCCACTTCCTCGCGCAGGATTTCCGATTGCTGCGACAATTGCGCCGATGCGCCCTGCACCTGGCCGGCGACGCGGCCCACCTGGCCGGTGCTGTCGTTTACCGCCGTGATGTTGGTGGTGACTTCCTGGGTGCCGCGTGCCGCTTCCTCGACATTGCGGGCGATTTCGCGGGTGGCGGCCGATTGTTCCTCGACCGCCGAGGCGATGGTCGAGGAAATCTGATTGATGGTGTGGATGGTCGACGAGATCTGGTCGATGGCGGTCACCGCGTCGCGGGCGACGCCCTGGACGGCCTTGACCTGGTTCTGGATCTCGTCGGTGGCGCGCGCCGTCTGGGTCGCCAGCGCCTTGACCTCGCCGGCCACCACGGCGAAGCCCTTGCCGGCTTCGCCCGCACGGGCCGCCTCGATGGTGGCGTTCAGCGCCAGCAGGTTGGTCTGGCTGGCGATGTCGCTGATCATGGTGACGATCTCGTTGATGCGCTGGGCGCTCTCGACAAGGCTGGCGACGATTTCGCCGGTGCGGCCCGACTGGGTCACCGCCTCGGCGGTGACGCTGGCCGATTGCGCCACCTGACGGCTGATCTCCTCGATGGACGAGGTCAGCTGTTCCGATGCCGACGCCACCGTCTGCACATTGGCCGACGCCTGTTCGGCGGCTGCGGCCACCGCGGCCGAACGGCTGCTGGACTCGCTGGCGATGCCGCTCATGGCGTGCGAGTCTGATTTCATCTGGCTGGCGGCGGCCCCCACTTCCTGCACCACGGTCTTGACGGTGGCTTCGAACGATTCGGCGATCCTTTGCAGGCTGGCGCGGCGCTCGCGTTCGGCACCTTCCTTTTGGCGTTCGTTCTCCTGGCGCAGACGCTCCATTTCCGAGGCGTTGTCCTTGAACACCCCCAGCGCCGTGTTGAGCCGGCCGATCTCGTCGGCGCGGTCGCTGACCGGTACGGACAGCGACAGGTCGCCGCGCGACAGCGCCTCGACCACCACCAGCGACTGGCTGAGCGGGCGGCCGATCAGGGTGCGGCCGATCCAGCTGACGGCAATGCCGACCACGACCAGCAGCAGGATACCGGCCATGATGGTCCACTGGCGCAGCGCCACCGCCGGCGCCAGCATCTTGTCCATGGGCAGCGACACCAGCAACGACCACGGCGTGCCGGTGTTGCCCACCTGGACGGGCAGCATGTAACGGCGCACGTGGGTCTGTATGACCTTGGCGAAACCGGTCGAGGTGAATTCCTGGCCCGCGCGCACGGCGGGCAGGCCGGCAGCCAGTTCGCCGTTGCTCTCGGCCATCGGCTTGGCCAGTTCCTCGGCCTTGGCGTAGGCGGCCCAATTGCCCTGGTTCGACACCAGATACATCGAGCCGGTGCCGAACGGCCGGTATTCCTTCAGCACCTCCCACAACTGGTCCAGGCCCAGGTCGACGCCGGCCACGCCGATCACCTTGCCGTCCACCACGATCGGTACGGCCAAGCTGGTCATCAGCACGTTCTTGCCGTTGACCGGATAGGCATAGGGCTCGGTGATCGCCTCGCGGCTGGTACGCTTGGCGGTCTGGTAATAGGCGCCGTTCACCGGGTCTTCGTAATCCACCAGAACGTCAAGGCCGATGGCGCCGTTCTGGCCGCCGCGCGACCAATAGGACAGGTAGCGGCCGCTGGCGTCGCTGCCGGGCTTGCCGGCGAATTCGCCGTCGCGTCCGTCCAGGGCGTTGGGTTCGAAGCCGGCCCAGGCGCCGAACAGGGCGGGATTGCTCGACAGCGCATCCTTCAGCACCGTGTCGAGCGCGGCGCGGTCGGTGACGCCCGACTTCTTGAGCGCAGCCATGGTGTTGGCCAGGTCGCGGGCCACCTGAAGCGATCCCTGCAGCCGCGATTCCATCTCGGTCGCATAGCGCAGGCCGGTCTCGCGGCCCTCGCGCGTCGCCAGTTCCTCGACGTCCTGGCCGTTGCGCCAGGTGATGGCGCCGATGCCGGTGGCCAGGAACGTGACGATCACGAGCAGCAGGACCACCAACAACTTGACCGTCAGGGAGGCCCGCCAGAGGGAAGCGACTTTGCGCATTAGGGACTCGATTCGCTAGTTGCGGCTATCAGATGCATCGTAGTGCGCCCGGGTGGCCGAGTCAGGCGGAGCAAAGGAACGTAGGAACTATTTCTTTTGTATAATCTTTCCCTGAACAATTGGCGGGTTTCCTGTGCGCATGCGCGGGTAAGTGACGGCATTCCTTGCCCGATGGCGATCGGCCTTTAGTGGTTGGCAGTTCTATGCCCTTAATGATTGATTCGATGCTGGCGGTGTTGCGCATCTGCGCCTCGTGTCACTTTCCGGCCTCTTGAGGTGGTGTTGGCGACCGCCGGGTTTGGCGGTATGATCGGGGCGCCACTTCCGGAGATCGGCCATGAAGGAACTCGCCCTTGTCGTGCTGACAGCCGCGCTAGCCGCCTCCCCCGCCTTTGCCGATCCCGGCGGGCGCCATGGCGGCGGCCATGGGGCCGAACGCGAGATGCGCGACGACCAGCGTGGACAGCGCGACATGGGCGACGTTCTGGTGGGCGCCGTCATCACCGCGGCCGAGCGGGCGCTGATCGGCGACTATTACCGCAGCCATGCGGTGCCGGTGGATTCGTTGCCGCCGGGCATCCGCAAGAAGGTGGCCCGTGGCAAGCCGCTGCCGCCGGGCATCGCCAAAAGGTTCCCCGACGACCTGCGCGCCACCCTGCCGCCCCGGCCGGGCTATGATTATCGCGTGGTCGGCGCCGACGTGCTGCTGGTGGAAATCGCCACCGGCGTCATCGTCGACGTGGTCAAGGATATCCTGCGTTAGGAAGGCGAGGGCAAAACCTTCAGCCTTCGTCGCCGCGCGGGTCCAGCGCCCGTTGCAGGCCGTCGCCCACCAGGTTGCAGGCCAGCACGGTCAGGAAGATGGCCAGCCCCGGCCACAGCGCCTGCTCCGGGGCGCTCCACACCACGCTCATGGCGCCGGTCAGCATGTTGCCCCACGACGCCAGCGGCGGGCGGATGCCCAGACCCAGGAACGACAGCGCGCTTTCGATCAGCACGATGTTGCCCACCGACAAGGTGGTGGCCACCACGATGGGCGAGGCCACGTTGGGCAGGATGTGGCGGCGCATGATGCGGCGCGGGCTGGCGCCGATGGCGGTGGCGGCGCGCACGTAGTCGCGGGCCTTCACCGACAGCGTTTGCGCGCGCACCAGCCGCGCCACCGTGGTCCAGCCGACCGCGCCGATGATGACGACGATGCGGCCGACGGCGAACAGTTCGGTCCCCAATTGCTCGGGCGGGATGCCCAGCTTGGCGGGATCGACGGCGGCCAGCACGATCAGCAGCGGCAGCAGCGGCAGCGCCATCACCCCATCGGTCAGCCGCATCAGGGCGGCATCCAGCC
>DATGXU010000376.1:0-11769 GCA_035298685.1 Magnetospirillum sp.
CGGTCGCGTCGGCCGACTGGCTTTGCGCCGGGCCGGCAGCGGCGACCTGCACCTGAACCTTCAACTGGGCGCCGGTGTCATCCAGGCGCTGGGCCAGATCGTCGGCCTGGGCCTGCACGACGTCGTCGGCCTTGCCCTTGCCGGTGTGCTTGTGCGCCTTGGCGGGGCCGGCGGCCTGGGCGGTCTGGGCCAGCACATCCTCGGCGGTGCCGTCACCCTCGGCGTCGGCATCGACGGCCTGGCCGGCATCGGCGGTGTCGGCGTCCTTGGCCTGCTGGTCGGCGGCCTGCTGCTGGACCGGGCCCTGGGTGGTTTCGGCCTGAGTGGCGGCCTGGGTGGTGGCGGCGGCTTCGGCGGTTTCGGCCTGCTGCTGAACCTGCTGCTGCGGCGCCTCGACCAGCGCGGCCACGGCCTGGGGCTGGGCGTCCTGCTGGGTGGTCGCCACGGCCTGGGCGTCGGTGTCGTCCTGCGCGGCGACCACGTCGGCGTCCTGGCTGACGTCGGCCTTGGCGTCGTCGGCCTGGGGGGCGGCGGCGGCGGTGTCGTCCTTCTTGGACTCGACCTTGGCGGCCTTGCCGTCATTGCGGTCGGCCTTGGGCTTGTCGGTGCGGGCGGCCTTGTCGTCGCGGTCGCGGCTGCGGGCAACCGGCTTGGCGTCGGCCTGCTCGGGCTTTTCCGTGGCCTTGGGCTGTTCGGCCTTGGCGGCCTTGGCGTCGAAATGGGCCTGCAGGGCGGCCTGGGCCGAGGGGGTCCGGGTGGCGGCGTTGCCGCCCAGCAGCGACGAGGTCGCCTGCTGCAGCGCGCTGGTGAATTCGGCGACGGCGTCCTCGCCCGACTTGGCCGTGGTGGCGGCCGGGGTGGCGTTGGTGGACTGTTCAATCGCCCGCTTGTTGATCGAATAAACCGACATATCCGGTTCCCCGTGATGGAGCCTCTGGCACCACATCACTTCGCAAGGGGCGTGCCAGACCGGGCGGTTGGGGCGGATGTGAGGTATTTCAATGGGTTGCTGGATTCGGCGGGCGCGTGCGGCTGCCGTGGCGGCCCAGGGGGGGCGGTAATTTCTGCCGGGGGTGCGGTAAAGCCTGCCGGGAGAGCCCCTATTCCGAGTCGGAATCTTCGTCCCGGGCCAGGCTCATGATGCCGACGCCCATGCCGACGCTGCCGAAGGTGACGAACAGGCCGAAGAAGAACAGCCCCAACACCATGGTCGGGTGGGCCGATTCCAGGGCCAGGGTGCGCAGGTTGCCCAGGTTGGTCATCAGCACGGCGCCGCCAAAGGTCAGGCCGGCGGCCAGTCCATAGACCAGATGGACGCCCAGGAAGCGCAGGGCTTCACGTTCCTTGGTATTCAACGCCACCGACGACCTCCGTCCCGCCGTCACCCGCCACGATGCAAGATGGTGTCGGCCACCCGCCACGATGCAAGATGGTGTCGGCCCCACCGGTGTCAGCGGGATCGTGCCGGGATATGGCGTCTGTGGGCCAGCGGAATTATAGCCAATCCCGCAACAGGGCTACCAGCGGGATATCCGCCGGCGGCATGGGCAGGTCGCCCATGCGGCTGGCACGCACCCAGGTCAGGCCCTGGCCTTCCAGCGCGGTCACCTCGCCCTGCCATTGGCGAACGGCATAAAGCGGCATCAGCAGGTGGAAGGTGTCGTAATCGTGCGAGGCAAAGGCCAGCGGCGCCAGACAGCTTTCGCGCACGTCGATGCCCAGTTCCTCGGCCAGTTCGCGCACCAGGGCGGCCTCGGGGGTTTCGCCGGCATGCACCTTGCCGCCGGGGAATTCCCACAGGCCAGACATCATCTTGCCCGGCGGGCGGCTGGCCATCAGCACGCGGCCGTCCACGTCGATCAGCGCGGCAGCGGCCACCAGCAAGGTGGGGCGGGCGGCGTGGGCGGCGGTCCAGGTGGCGGCGTCCAGGGTATGGATGGGCATCACCACCGACTGGCCACGCGCCGGCAGCGCGACGCGCTGATGGTTCGCCAGTTCCATGCCCAGCTTGGTCATCACCGCCCGCGAGGCGGCGTTGTCGGGATGGGCGGTGGCCCAGACCGAGGCATAGCCAAGATCGGCGAACAGGTGGCGCAGCAGGCGGCGGGCCGCTTCGCTGGCATAGCCCTGGCCCCAGAACTCGCGGCCGACCCACCAGCCCAGTTCCGGAGTGCCGTCGGTTTCGGTGCCGAAGCCGATCAGGCCGATCACCTGTTTGTCCAGCGTGCGTTCCATCACCAGGGCGATGCCGATGCGGGCGCGGGCTTTTTCAGCCATGGTGGCGGCAAACGACTCGCCGTCGGCCAGCGTATAGGGATGGGGAATGGCGGCGGTGTGCTTTACCACCTCCCAATCGTCCAGCAGGGCGGCCAGACGGGGCGCGTCGGCGGCGGTCAGCGGCCGCAGCCGCAGCCGTGCCGACAGCAGCGGGTGGCCCCGCCACACCGAACCCACCGACCAGCAGCCCTGTTCATCCTCGGACATCACGCGATCCTTGATTGCCACAAAAAGTCATGGCCGGGCGGGGCCCGGCCATGGATGCCCGCCGTCGCGGGCGTCACGTCACCAAATCAGGCTCAGGTGCGATACGAGCCGTTGATGTCGATATAGGCATGGGTCAGGTCGCAGGTCCACACGGTGGCCTTGCCCTTGCCGATGCCCACGTCGGTTTCGATGACGATGTTCTGGCCCTTCATGTGGGCGGTGACCGGGGCTTCGTCGTAGCCCGGCACCACCTGGCCGTCCTTCGCCACCTCGACGCCGCCGATCTTGATCGACAGCTTGTCGCGGTCGGCCTTTTCGCCGGCCTTGCCCACCGCCATCACCACGCGGCCCCAATTGGCGTCCTCGCCGGCGATGGCCGTCTTGACCAGCGGCGAATTGGCGATGGCCAGCGCGATGCGCTTGGCGGCCTTGCCGGTGTCGGCGCCGGTCACGGTGATCTCGACGAACTTGGTGGCGCCTTCGCCGTCCTTGACCACCTGATGCGACAGGTCCAGCAGCACCTCGAACAGCTTGGCCTTGAAATCGGCCAGGCGGCGGTCCTTGACGTCGGTCACCGGGGCGTGGGCGGCCTTGCCGGTGGCGAACAGCAGCAAGGTGTCCGAGGTCGAGGTGTCGCTGTCCACGGTGATGCAGTTGAACGAGCGGTCGGTGCCCTTGGTCAGCAGGTCCTGCAACACGTCGTGCGGCAGGTTGGCGTCGGTGAACACGAACGACAGCATGGTCGCCATGTCGGGGGCGATCATGCCGGCGCCCTTGGCGATGCCGTTGATGGTGACGGTGTGGCCGTCGATCACCGCCTGCCGGGTCGAGCCCTTGGCGAAGGTGTCGGTGGTCATGATGGCCTGGGCGGCGTCGGCCCACGAATCGGGCGACAGCTTGGCGCGGGCGTCGGCCAGGCTGTCGGTGATCTTTTCGTCGGGCAGCGGCACGCCGATGGTGCCGGTCGAGGCCACGTAGACCTCGGACTTCTTGCACTCGAACAGCTCGGCGGCCTTGGCGACCGTGCGCTCGACCGAGGCGACGCCAGCCGAGCCGGTGAAGGCGTTGGCGTTGCCGGAATTGACGATCAGCACCCGGCCCTTGCCCTTGGCCGAGGCGTGCTTGCACCAGTCCACCGGGGCCGAGCAGGTGAGCGAGCGGGTATAGACGCCGGCCACCTGGGTGCCCGCGTCCACTTCCACCAACAGCAGGTCGGTGCGCCCCTGGTATCGGATTCCACACGCATGGCTGGCCAAACGGACGCCGGCCAGGGGCGGCATGGTCGGGAAGGCGCTGGGCGCCAGCGGCGAAAGCGCGGTCATGTGGGCGGTCCCCCTTGTGCGATGATCATGGCGGCACCGCCCCCAAGGGCCTGCGCAAGGCGGCCCGGGGGCGGTTGAAAGCGGATGTTACTTGGCGTCCGGCAGCGGCTTGCCTTCGGGGTCGAACCGCTTGATCTTGGCCTTGGCGCGAATCTCGGTGACCAGCCGCTCGGCGGTGTCCTCGGCCAGCCGCTCGCGCAGGATCGGCTGCGCCTGCTCGAAGGTGGGCGGGGTGGCCATGCGGCGGTCTTCAAGCTTGATCACGTGCCAGCCGAACTGGCTTTGCACCGGGGTCTGCGACAGCTCGCCCGGATGCATGGCGAAGGCGGCCTCGGCGAATTGCGGGACCATGTCTTCCTTGGTGAAATAGCCCAGGTCGCCGCCGTTCTGCTTGGCCGACGGGTCGGTGGACTTGGCCTTGGCGGTCTCGGCGAAATCGGCGCCCTTCTTCAGCTCGGCGATCACTTCCTTGGCGGCGTCCTCGCTTTTGACCAGGATGTGGCGGGCGCGCACTTCCTCGACCGGCTTGTACTCGGCCAGGAACTTGTCATAGCTCTGCTTGACGGCGGCGTCGGTGATCTCGGCCTTCAGGCGCTTGCCCATCCACGCCTTGACCACCAGCTGCTGCTCGATGTCCTTCAGCGCGCGCTTGACGTCGGCGTCCTTGTCCAGGCCGTCCTTCTTGCCCTGCTCATAGACCAGCGTGTTGTTGATCATGCTGTCCAGCAGCGCCTCGTACGGCACCTGCGCGGCCATTTGCGGCGGCAGGGTGCGGCGATAGGCGGTCAACTGCGACGCGTGCACCTCGGTGCCGTTGACCACGGCGACCACCGGGTCCTTGTCGGCGGCGATGGCGGGCAGGGTGGCGACGGCGGTGCCGAGGCACGCCATCAGGGCGGCGCTGCGAACGGAGAAAATCTTCATCGGTCGGATGTTCCTTGCGTGAAAGAGGACGGACGCCTGGGGCAGGGTCTCCACGCCTCGACACAGGGGGTTGAACCACAACCCGCCGGCCCGCACAAGAGCGGGGTCGGTGAATTTCGCGATTGCGTGCCATGCGGATGGAGATGCCTATCCGATAAGAACGATGCTAGACTACGCAAGGGTTCGCGCGGAGGTACGCGCATGGGCTATCGATGGGGCTCCAGAAGCCTGTCTTTCGCATTGATGCTGGCGCTGGTCTATGGCGTTTTCGGCGCCATATGGATCGCAGTGTCGGACACGCTGGTGGCGTCGCTGATCCCCGATCCAGTCCACCAGACCGTTGCCCAGACCTGGAAGGGGTGGTTCTTCGTGGCCGCCAGCGCGGTGCTGATCTATACGGTCGGCCGCCATCTGCTCAACGCCATCGAATTGTCCGAGCAACGCTATCGCATGCTGTTTGCCGACAGCCCCGAGGCGCTGGTGCTTTATGATCCCGACACCCTGTGCCTGGTCGAGATCAACGCAGCCGCCGGCCGGCTGTTCGGTTACGAATCGGACGAGGCGCGCGGGCTGCCGCTTTCGGCCCTGATGGCCCAGGAAACCCGCGAGCGGTTCGAACGGGAAATGCCGCGCCTGCTGAGCGGCGCGCGCGGTGGCGGCGTCTGGCGGGTGCGGTGCAAGGACGGCCGTGCGCTGGACGTGGCGTCCAGCGGACAGATGGTGGTCGTCGAAGGGCGCCGGCTGCGGCTGGCGCAGATCGAGGACATCACCGCCCGGCTGCGGGCCGAGCGCGAGCTGATGCGCTGTCTCGAGGAACTGGCCACCACCAATCAGCGCATGCGCGAACTCAGCCATGCCTTGTCCCACGACCTGCAAGAGCCGCTGCGCCAGGTCGCCAGCTTCGTGCAATTGCTGTCGCGGCGCTATCACGACAAGCTGGATGCCGAGGCCCACCAGTTCATCGCCTTCGCCGTCGAGGGCATCGTGCGCCTGAAAACGCTGATCGGCGACGCCGAACGCTTCGCCCTGACCGGCACCTTCATGCCCATGCGGGTGTCGGTCGAGCGGGTGCTGAACGAGGTGCTGGAGGGCTTGCGCGACCAGATCGAGGCCGGTGGCGGCACCGTGACGGTTCGCCGCATGCCGTGGATTCATGCCGATCCCGGCAAGCTGGCGGTGATCTTCCACGCGCTGCTGGAAAACGCCATCAAGTTCCGCCGTCCGGACCGCGTTTCCGAGGTCGTCGTCGACGCCCATGTGGGCGACGGGCGATGGCGGTTTCGCGTCATCGACAACGGCATCGGCGTCGAGCCCGAATTCCGCGAGGCGGTGTTCTCGCTGTTCTCGCGCCTGCATACCCGCGACCGCATCCCCGGCAACGGCACCGGATTGGCGCTGGCGCGCAAGCTGGTCGAGGCCCATGGCGGCCGAATTTGGATCGAGGACGGCACCGACGGCGGTGCCGCGATCTGCTTCACACTACCCACGGGCGACGGCGATGTGGGCGAACCCATAGGCGAAACGGCGGCCTGACATTGACAGAACCCCCCACGGGCTCTATCTGTTGCGCGTCGAAAAAGGCCCCGAACCCGGCGGCCCATACCAGAATTCCCGAGGTCTCAACGCATGTTCGGCGCCATCGCCCGGCGGCTCTTCGGAACCGCGAATGACCGCATCATCAAGGGGCTGAAATCGCACGTCGAGGCGATCAACGCCCTGGAACCGCAATTCCAGGCACTCACCGACGCCCAGTTGCAGGCCAAGACCGAAGAGTTCCGCAGCCGTCTTGCCGATGGCGCCGATCTTGACGATCTGCTGGACGAAGCCTTCGCCACCGTGCGCGAAGCCGCCAAGCGCACCCTGGGCCAGCGGCACTTCGACGTGCAGCTGATGGGCGGCATGGTGCTGCATTCCGGCAAGATCGCCGAGATGAAGACCGGCGAAGGCAAGACCCTGGTGGCGACGCTGGCGGCCTACCTGAACGCGCTGCCCGGCATGGGCGTGCACGTGGTCACCGTCAACGACTATCTGGCCAAGCGCGACAGCGAATGGATGGGCCAGGTCTACCGCTTCCTGGGGCTGACCACCGGCGTCATCGTCCATGGCATGGATGATTTCGACCGCCGCGTCGCCTATGGCTGCGACGTGGTCTACGCCACCAACAACGAGCTGGGCTTCGACTATCTGCGCGACAACATGAAGTTCCGGCTGGAGGAAATGGTCCACCGGCCCTTCAACTTCGCCATCGTCGACGAAGTTGACTCGATCCTGGTGGACGAGGCGCGCACGCCGCTGATCATTTCCGGCCCCACCGAGGACAATTCCGAGCTTTACCGGCTGGTCGACCGCCTGATCCCGTCGTTGACCGCCGAGGATTTCGAGAAGGACGAGAAGGTCCGCGCGGTGACCTTCACCGAAGCCGGCGTCGAGCACATGGAGGCCCTGCTGGCCGAGGCCGGCCTGATGAAGGAGGGCGGCAACCTCTACGACTACGCCAACGTCAGCCTGGTCCATCACGCCAATCAGGCCCTGCGTGCCCACAAGCTGTTCACCCGCGATGTGGACTACATCGTCAAGAACGACAAGGTCATCATCATCGACGAGTTCACCGGCCGCATGATGGAAGGCCGGCGCTTCTCGGAAGGCCTGCACCAGGCGCTGGAAGCCAAGGAAGGCGTGACCATCGAGAACGAGAACCAGACGCTGGCCTCGATCACCTTCCAGAACCTGTTCCGCCTGTATCCCAAGCTGTCGGGCATGACCGGCACCGCCATGACCGAAGCCGGCGAATTCCAGGAAATCTACAACCTGGAAGTGGTCGAGATGCCGACCAACGTGCCGGTGTCGCGCAAGGATCTGGACGACGAGGTCTACCGCACCGCCCGCGAGAAGTACGACGCCATCGTCACCCTGATCGAGGAATGCCGCACCCGGCAGCAGCCGGTGCTGGTGGGCACCACCTCGATCGAAAAGTCCGAGCTGCTGGCGGATCTGCTGAAAAAGAAGAAGATTCCGCACCACGTGCTGAACGCCCGCTATCACGAGCAGGAAGCGTTCATCGTGTCGCAGGGCGGCGTGCCCGGCGCGGTGACCATCGCCACCAACATGGCCGGCCGTGGCACCGACATTCAGCTGGGCGGCAATGCCGACATGCGCATCCGCCTGGAACTGGGGCCCGATCCCGACCCGGCGCAGGCCGAAGCCATCCGCGCCGAGGTCGCCGCCAACAAGCAGAAGGTGCTGGAAGCCGGCGGCCTGTACGTGGTCGGCACCGAACGCCACGAAAGCCGCCGCATCGACAACCAGCTGCGCGGCCGTTCGGGCCGTCAGGGCGACCCCGGCGGGTCCAAGTTCTTCCTGTCGCTGGAAGACGACCTGATGCGCATCTTCGGCTCGCAGCGCATGGACGGCATGCTGCAGAAGCTGGGTCTGCAGGAGGGCGAGGCCATCGTCCATCCGTGGATCAACAAGGCCCTGGAAAAGGCGCAGCAGAAGGTCGAGGCTCGCAATTTCGACGTCCGCAAGAACTTGCTGAAGTTCGACGACGTGATGAACGACCAGCGCAAGGTCATCTACGAACAGCGCAAGGAGCTGATGCAGGTCGAGGACGTGTCCGACGAAATCGTCGGCATGCGCCACGAAGTGATCGACGAACTGGTCGCCCGCTGCATCCCCGAACGCGCCTATGCCGAGCAATGGGACCTGCAGGGCCTGCATGAAGAGGTGCTGCGCGTCTTCAACATGGACCTTCCCATCGCCGAATGGGGCAAGGAAGAAGGCATCGCCGATCAGGAGATCAAGCACCGCGTCGTCGACGCCACCGACCGCAAGATGGCGGCCAAGGCCGCCGAATACGGCCCCGAGGTCATGCGGATGGTGGAAAAGAGCCTGCTGCTGCAAATCCTCGATCAGGCGTGGAAGGAACACCTGCTGCAGCTCGATCACCTGCGCCAGGGCATCGGCCTGCGCGCCTATGCCCAGCGTGATCCGCTGAACGAATACAAGCGCGAGGCGTTCAATCTGTTCGAACAGATGCTGCACGATCTGCGCGAGCGGGTGACCAGCGTGCTGGCCCATGTGGAACTGCGTGTCGGTCCCGCCGACGTCGAGGAAACCCTGGCGCCGCGCGGTCCGTCGGAAATGCACGAAACCCGCGAGGACCCGGCCTTCGCCCAGGAGGCCGAGGCTGCCGGCATTGCTCTGGCCCAGCGTTCGACCGCGGTCGACCCCAACGATCCCTCGACCTGGGCGGCGACCCCGCGCAATTCGGCCTGCCCGTGCGGTTCGGGCAAGAAGTACAAGCACTGCCACGGCGCCGCCTGACGGCTGCGGCTGGTGTGACGGTAAAGAGCGGCGGGCCGGAAACGGTCCGCCGCTTTCTTTTTGGTTCATCACGGATTAGCGGGGAGGCGCCCCCCATTGCCGTCCCGAACGCCGTCATGCCCGCGCTTGACGCGGGCATCCACGTGCGGACGCCCAAGCTATTGTTGCCAATGACCTTTTCGCGGAAACACGTGGATCGCCGGGTCAAGCCCGGCGATGACGTTGAAGGCAAGTTCCCCGGAACTCCATGATGAACCTTCTTTTTGGGCTATTGCCAGAACGACTCTTGGACGTTCGGGTGGGCCGTCCTTTCCTTCGGAATAGGCCGTCCGGGCGCCGGTTTTGGCCGTCTGGCCGCCTGTTCGCCGCCGCCGCATGGGCGCATCTTCCCGGCCTCACACCAAGAATGAGGGAGGAACCCCATGCAGACCCGAGACGTCGTCATCCTTTCCGGCGTGCGCACCGCCATCGGCGATTACGGTGGGGCGCTGAAGGATGTGGCGCCCACGCAACTGGCGGCGCAATGCGTGCGCGAGGCGGTCGCCCGGTCGGGGCTGGCGCCCGCCCGTGTCGGCCACGTGTTCATGGGCAACGTCATCCACACCGAGCCGCGCGACATGTACCTGTCCCGCGTCGCCGCCATCGAAGGCGGGCTGCCGACCGACGTGCCGGCGCTGACCATGAACCGCCTGTGCGGCAGCGCCATGCAGGCGATCATTTCCGCCACCCAGGCCATCATGCTGGGCGATGCCGAGGTGACGGTGGCCGGCGGCGCCGAAAGCATGAGCCGCGCCGGCTATCTGGTGCCGGCCATGCGCTGGGGCCAGCGCATGGGCGATGGCGTCATGATCGACGCCATGGTGGGCGCGCTGACCGACCCCTTCGGCAACGGCCACATGGGCATCACCGCCGAGAACGTGGCCAAGCGGCACGGCATCGGCCGCGAGGCCCAGGACGCCCTGGCGGTGGAAAGCCACCGCCGCGCCGCCGCCGCCATCGCCGAAGGCCGCTTCGACCAGCAGATCGTTCCCGTCTCGGTCAAGACCCGCAAGGATGTGATCCAGGTGGTGCGCGACGAGCATGTGCGTGGCGACGTCACCCTGGACGGCCTGGCCAAGCTGCGCCCGGCCTTCGCCAAGGATGGCAGCGTCACCGCCGGCAACGCCTCGGGCCTCAACGACGGCGGCGCGGCCTTGGTGCTGATGCAGGCCGAAGCGGCCGCCCGTGAAGGGTTGAAGCCGTTGGCCCGCATCGTCTCGTACGCCCATTCGGGCGTGGCCCCCGAGGTCATGGGCCTGGGCCCCATCCAAGCCGTCAAGACGGCGCTGGAGCGGGCCAACCTGTCGCTGGCCGACATGGACGTGATCGAAAGCAACGAAGCCTTCGCCGCCCAGGCGCTGGCGGTATCGGCCGCTCTCGATCTGCCCGCCGACCGCACCAACCCCAATGGCGGTGCCATCGCCCTGGGTCACCCCATCGGCGCCACCGGCGCCATCATCACCGTCAAGGCGGCGTATGAACTGCAGCGGGTGAACGGCAATTACGCGCTGGTCACCATGTGCATCGGCGGCGGCCAAGGCATCGCCCTGATCCTGGCGCGCGACTAAATATTGTTCAGTCAGCCAGTGGCAGCGTCACCGTGAAGGTGCTGCCCTGGCCGGGGGTCGAGGCCACGGTGATCGTGCCGCCGTGGTTCTCGGCCACCCTTTTGACGATGGCCAGGCCGATGCCGGTGCCCTCGTATCGGGTGGCGCCGTGCAGGCGCTGGAAAATCCGGAAGATGCGGTCGAAATACTGCGGCTCGATGCCGATACCGTTGTCGGTCACCGCCACCTGGGCCATGGCGCCCGTCACCGTGGCGCGCACCCGCACATGGGCCGGGCGCTCGGGCGAGCGGTATTTCAAGGCGTTGCCGATCAGGTTCTGGAACAGCCGCAGCAACTGGCCGCCGTCGCCCTGAACCGTCAGGGTTGGCGCCACCTGCACGTCGAGGCAAGCGTCCGAATGCGTGGGGCGTAAAATATCCACCGCTTCCAGGATGGGCTGGGCCAGCGCGAGCGGCTCGATGGTGGCGGCCACCCGGGTCACGCGCGAAAATGCCAGCAGGTCCAGAATCAGCTGATCCATGCGCTGGGCGCCGGTGCGCACATAGGACATGAATTCGCGCGCTTCCTCGTCCATCCCGTCCAGATAGCGCCGCTCAAGCAGGCCGATATAGCTGGAAATCTGGCGCAGCGGCTCGCGCAGGTCGTGCGACGCCACATAGGCGAACTGCTCCAGTTCCTCGTTGGAGCGACGGATTGCGGCGACGAATTCCTCGATGCGCGCCTTGTCCTCGACCTCGCCGGTGATGTCGCGCGAAAACACCGCCAGCAGCGGTTCGCCGTCCGGGTTGGGAACCGGGGTGATGGTGTTCAGCAGATGGCGGTCGCCACGGCTGTCGCGCAGCACCACGCTGTGGCCGGTGCGCATCGCCTCGGCGCAGGCGGCGCGGCGGCGTTCGCCGATGTCGGCGGGGAACATGGAGAACAGGTCGCGCCCGACCACGTCGTCCACGTCCTGGCGGAAACGATCGGCAAACACCTTGTTGCAGGCCAACAGGGTGCCGTGGGCGTCGATCAGCATGGTGGCGTCGGTGGTGGCGTTCAGCAGCGCCTGCACCTGATCGCGGCGGGCGCGCTGCTGGCGCTCCATGCGGCGGCGGTCCGACACGTCG
>DATGXU010000377.1:0-3818 GCA_035298685.1 Magnetospirillum sp.
CCGGCGATCCACGTGTTTCCGCGAAAAGGTCATTGGCAACAATGGATTGGGCGTCCGCACGTGGATGCCCGCGTCAAGCGCGGGCATGACGGCGTTCGGGACGGCAATGGGGGGCGCCTCCCCGCTAATCCGTGATGAACCTTTTGTTTTTCCGCGCGCGTCCTTTCCATGCCGAGAATGCACGGGCCCCCCCGGGCATCGGGTGCGATATGGAAGGGCCAGGTGAAAGGGGGTTGCTTGTCCCCCGCCGAATTAATAGGACATTGGCGCACGCCAGCCGGGGCATCGCCCCCGGGGCCGTCGTTTCGCGCAAAGCATCCTTGGATCGATCGTGGCTGACCACACAGCGGCTTTGGTGAACGCCCTTCTTCCAGCGCAACACCCGCTTCCCATCGGCGTCTTCGATTCCGGGGTGGGCGGGCTGACGGTGGCTGCCGCGCTGCGGCGCCGGCTGCCGGCCGAGACGCTGCTGTATCTGGGCGACATCGCCCGGCTGCCCTATGGCACCAAGTCGCCCGCCACCGTCATCCGCTATGCCCTGAAAGCCGCCGACTTCCTGGTGGCGCGGGGCATCAAGCTGCTGGTGGTGGCGTGCAACACCGCTTCGGCCCATGCTTTGGCGGCCCTGCGCGAGGCCCATCCCGATCTGTCGGTGCTGGGCGTCGTCGAAGCCGGGGCGGTGACGGCGGCGGCCCGGTCGGTTTCGGGGCGCATCGTCGTCGCCGCCACCGAAGGCACCTGCCGTTCGGGGGCCTTTGCCCGCGCCATCCAGGCCCATCGCGCCGACGCGCGGGTGGTGCAGGTGCCATGCCCCATGTTCGTCGCCCTGGCGGAAGAAGGGCTGACGGAAGGCCCCATTGCCGAGGACATGGTGCGCCACTATCTGGCCCGGCATTTCCAGGGGTCCGAGGCGGCCGATTGTCTGGTTCTGGGCTGTACCCACTTTCCTTTGCTGACGGCTTCGCTGCAGCGCGCGCTGGGAACGGCGCCGGCGTTGGTGGATTGTGCCGAGGCGGTGGCGGCCCAGGTGGAGGCCGTGTTGGCCACCGCCGGTCTGGCGGCTCCTGTCCAAAGCCAGGGCGGGCTGTCGCTGGTGGCGACCGATGCCCCCGACCGCTTCGCCCGCATCGCCACCCGCCTGTTTCCCGCCCTGGGGCCGGTGCCGACGGTGGAGCTGGCCGACCTGTGACGGTGCGCGGGCGGCGCCGTGGCCCCGCCGCTTTCCTCGGAAGATGTTCCCCTACCACGGATGCCCGGATTGAGGCGCCCTTGCCCGGCGCGGACAATTCGCGCACCCGTGCTCCACGTCTGCGCAATCGGGCCGGGGAGAGCAAGAGGACGTTCCCAGCATGAGGATTGCAGTCATCGGAACGCTGGGGCCGCAAGGCCCGGCACGGGACGGCATCGACAAGGCGCTGAACGAAGTCTTCCCTCGATTGGTGCGGCGCGGCCATCGGGTCGATCTGTTTTGCGAACGGCGCGGCAGGCCGTCGGGGCTGCTGGATGGTCCCCGCATCATCGGGCTTCCGCGCCTGCCCCTAGGGTTCGGCGAGACCTCGCCCCATGCGGTGCTGGCGTCGCTGATGGCGGTGCTGGGGGCTTACCATGTGGTCAACTTCATCGCCGCCGAGCCGGCCGGGCTGTACAGCATGGCCACCCGGCTGGGGCGGGGACGGGTGGTGGTCAGCTTTCACGGCTGGGACGGCGTGGCGGGGCCGGTGGCGTTGGCGGCGCGGTTCGCCGACGCGGTCACGGTGTCGTCGCGGCGCCTGGAACGGCTGTTCCGCCAGACCTTCGGGCGCGACGCGGTATACATCCCCAACGGTGTCGATCCCCCCGGCCGGGCCGCCGACGCAGCCTTGCTGCAGCCGTTCGGCCTGTCGCCGCAATCCTATGTTCTGTTCGCCGACCGGCTGCAGCCCGAGACCGGCGCCCATCTGGCCATCGCCGCCGCCACCGCCTTGCCGCCCGGCTGCAAGCTGGTCATCGCCGAAGTGGGGGCGGGGGACGACGAGTACGGCTGCCAACTGCGTCAGGGCGCCGACCCCGCGCGCATGGTTTTTACCGGCCAGGTGACGCCGCCGCTGCTGGACGCGCTGATGGGCCATGCCTATCTGTATCTTCTGCCGTCCCAGGCGGACGGGGCCCCCGAAACATTGTTGGCGTCGCTGACCCATGGCGGCGCGGTGGTGGCCAGCGACGTGCCCGAACATCTGGATGTGGTCGGGGGCGATGGCTTCACCTTCACCGCCGGCGATGTCGACGATTTGCGGCGGGTGCTGTCGTGGCTGACCGCCGATCCCGAGGTCGTCGTCCGCATGCGGCGGCGCGCCGCGGAAAACGCCGCGGAACGCTTCGGCTGGGATCGCATCGCCGACACCTACGAACAGGTCTACAAAGCTATTTTGTGAAACGGGGGGCGCATGAGCGCGATCGCCGGACTCCTTTGCCTTGATCGTCAGTCCATCGACGCCGACCCCGCCGAGCGCATGGCGGCGGCGCTGGGATGGCGTGGCGGGGCGGAAGACGGCTGTTACCGTTCTCCCGAGGGCCGGGCCGTTCTGGCCGCGCGGCCCCTGGCGGGAACGGCGCAGCCGCTGACCAACGAAACCCATGACGTCTGGCTGGTGCTGGACGGGGAAATCCACAATCACCGCGAACTGCGCCACACCCTGACGCTGCTGGGGCATCGTTTCCGCTCGGGCTCGGACGTCGAGGTCGCCCTGCATGCCTATGAGCAGTGGGACCTGGATTTCCCCACCCACCTGCATGGCGCCTTCGCCCTGGCCCTGTGGGACGACCGCCGCGACCGTCTGGTGCTGGCGCGCGATCGCCTGGGCCGCAAGCCGCTGTTCGTCGCCCGTCATCGCGGCCGGCTGGGGTTTGCCTCGGGTATCGGGGCGCTGATGGATGAGCTCGACCTGCCGCGTCGGCTGGACCCGGTGGCGCTGTCCCATTACCTGACGGTGGGAACCGTGCCGGCGCCCGCCACCCTGGTGGCCGGGATCAGCCTGCTGGGCGGCGGTGAAATGCTGGTGTGCGAACGCGGACAGACACCCCGGCGCCGGCGGTGGCGGTGGCTGACGCCCGATGGCAGCCGGGCGGCAGCCATGCGCCCGCTGCCCGCCGAACGCCACGCCGGCAATCTGCGCACCCTGCTGGAATGCGCGGTGGCCGACCGCCTGGGCAGCGACGGCAGGGCGGGGGTGTATCTGGCGCCCTCGGCCGCCAGCGGCGCCATCGCCGCCATCGCCACCCGCCTGACCGGCACGCCGCCGGCCACGGTGGCGGTGTGCGACGATCCCCATGGCGCCGCCGCCGCCGAGGTGCAACGGCTGGCCCAGGCGGCGGGGGTGCAGCCCGACCTGATCCGGGTGAGTGCCGGGGATGTCGCCGCCGCGCTGCCGGCGCTGGTCGGGCGCATGGTGGCGCCGGTGGCCTCGCCGGCGGCGGTGCCCACGTGGTTCGCCGCCGCGCGCTCGGCACCGACGCGACCGGGCGCCTTGCTGGCCGATGGCGGGGCCGAGGAATTGCTGCTGACCCGTCCGGCCTATGCCCCCTATCGCTGCGGGCCTTGGCGCCGGCTGTGGCAGACGCTGCTGCCCGCTCGCCGCCGGCCGTTGGAGCAGAACCTTCCGCCGGGCCTGCGGCTGTTCCGCGACGACGTGGCGCCGCTGCTGGAGGTGGCGGTGCCGGCGGCCGTGCCCCTTGGTCCACCGTTGCCCGACTGGTTGGCGGGCGACCGGCTGGGGGCGGTGGGGGTGTACGACCTGGCCCTGCGGGTGGCCGATGGCGCGGCACCCGCTTGGGATGCTGCC
>DATGXU010000378.1:0-15648 GCA_035298685.1 Magnetospirillum sp.
GGTGGCGCCGCTGTTGCCGGGCGCGGCCCTGGCCAGTTCCCCGGGGGCGCCCGATGCCGCCCTGGTGGCGGCGCTGGCGGCCCGTCACTGGCAGGCCGGCACCGCCTTGCCGCCCGAACCGCTTTATCTGCGGCCCGCCGACGTCACCATGCCGAAATGTCCGACCAATTGACCGATTTCGTGCCCGCCGCCCTGGTCCATGCCGATCTTTTGGCCGGTATGCACAGGATATGCTTTGCCGATGCTTGGGATGCCGATGCCATGGCGTCGTTGTTGACCATGCCGGGCGCCGCCGGACTGATCGCGGTGGACGGCGGCAGCCTGGTTCCGGCCCTGGAACCGCCCGGCCCGGCGGGGTTCGTGATCTGGCGCGCGGCGGGCGGAGAGGCGGAAATCCTGACCATCGCGGTGCTGCCGCCCTGGCGGCGCGCCGGTCTGGGCCGTGCCCTGCTGAACCACGCCCTGGACGCCGTCGCATTGGTGGGGGCCGAGTGCATGTTCCTGGAAGCGGCGGCAGACAATATCTCGGCCCTGGCGCTTTATGAAAAAAGCGGCTTTTTGCGCGTAGGTTTACGCAAGGCGTATTATGGCGACAAGGACGCGGTGGTCATGCGCCGTGATCTGCAAACTACTACGCCTTACGAATAAGCAGGCGATACGCGCCGCTTAACTCTTCATCACTTTCCGGTGTCAGCGACAGGATGAAATGGCCCAGTTCGGCGACGGATTTGGGCACATTCGCCAAAGGCTCGGCACCTTTCAGGCGGACTTCCAGAGTTTCCCCCGACGCCATGCGTTCAACCAGCAACTTGGTCCTGACGAAGGTCATCGGGCAGGCATCTGCGGTTATGTCAAGGTAGTAGTTGGCTTTGTCAGTCATGCAAATCTCGCCGAATAAATTTTCCGTAATGGTTATTGCCAGCTTCAGTCGAAAGAATTATATAGCCCCAATTCATCGTAATTGGAGGCCTGCTCTCGATGTCAGAGCGTTCTAACACCAGCGACCTGCTGACGCTCACCACTGAAATCGTGGCGGCGCATGTCGCCAACAATACCGTCGCCGTCAGCGACCTGCCGCAGTTGATCAACGAGGTGTACAAGACCCTGTGCTCCGTTGGCAGCGCCCCCGTCGCGCCCGAGCGCCCGCAGCCGGCCGTGCCGGTGAAGAAGTCGGTGCACCCCGACTACATCATTTGTCTCGAGGACGGCAAGAAGCTGAAGATGCTGAAGCGTCACTTGAAGACCGCCTACAACATGACCCCCGAGGAATATCGCGACCGCTGGGGCCTGCCGGCCGACTATCCCATGGTCGCCCCGAACTACGCGCAGCACCGTTCGACCCTGGCCAAGAAGATCGGCCTGGGCACCAAGCCGCGCAAGCGCCCGACTGCCAAGCGCGCCGTCTAGATCATCGAGCGTCAAATGTGACGCACGATGATCTGGATTCATGTTTAGCCCTTGCCGGGCGCGGGCATCCGCCCGCTTGGCCGCGCCCGCAATGATGGGCGCTGATCGCGCCGCGCCTCATATTTGAGGCTCGGCGCTCTAAGGCACGCACGCTTCGGAACGAAAGGCGCCGCGGGCATTTGCCCGTGGCGCCTTTTGGTTTATAGTCGCGGCCCTGGGAACCGCACGAAGGTCAGGCATGGTCTCTCGCATTGAACAGCGTTGCATCGACAAGGGCATGAAGATGACCGATCAGCGCCGGGTCATCGCCCGCGTGCTGTCGGAGGCGCATGACCATCCCGATGTGGAAGAGGTTTACCGTCGTTCGACCGAGATCGATCCCCGCATTTCCATAGCCACCGTCTATCGCACCGTGCGCCTGTTCGAAGAGGCGGATATCCTTGAGCGTCACGATTTCGGCGACGGCCGCGCGCGCTACGAGGAATCGGTCGACGATCATCACGACCACCTGATCGACGTTCACAGCGGCCGCGTGATCGAGTTCACCAGCCCGGAAATCGAGGCGCTGCAGCGCAAGATCGCCGAAACCTATGGCTTTCGGCTGGTCGGCCATCGCCTTGAGCTTTACGGAGTCCCGTTGACTCCTTCAGCCGGAAAAGACGAGAAATAATCCTTGGTGGGGAGGGACCCCCGGCCGGAAGACGATGGAACGCGAGGTAGTATGACCGAGACTGGGGTTGAGGCCGGAAATTCGCGCCTGGAAGTGCGCCTGGCCGCCACCGAGGAAGAGATCAGGGCCGCCCAGGCGCTTCGCTATCGCGTCTTCTACGAGGAAATGGGCGCCAAGCCGACCGCCGACATGGCGGCGCGGCAATCCGACTTCGACGAATTCGACGCCATCAGCGACCATCTGCTGGTGCTTGATCCGGCGCGCGGCCAGGGCGGCGCGGCGGTGGTGGGAACCTATCGCCTGATCCGCCGCTCGGTGGGCGAAGCCTTCGGCCGCTTCTACACCGCGGGCGAGTACGACATCTCGAAGCTGCTGGACAAGGGCGGCAACTTCATGGAACTGGGCCGCTCGTGCGTGGATGCCGGCTACCGCACCGGCACCACCATGCAGATGATGTGGGCCGGCATCGCGTCGTATGTGTGGGATCGCGGCATCGACCTGATGTTCGGCTGCGCCTCGCTGCCGGGCACCGACCCGCAGGCGCTGGCGACCCAATTGTCCTATCTCTATCACTACCACCTCGCTCCGGCCGAGATGTGCCCGCGCGCCTTGCCCGACCTGTTCGTCGACATGAACCTGATGGACAAGGATGCGCTGAACCCCCGCCGCGCGCTGGCGTCGCTGCCGCCGCTGGTCAAGGGCTATCTGCGCCTGGGCGGCTTCGTCGGCGACGGCGCGGTGATCGACCACCAGTTCAACACCACCGACGTCTGCGTCATGGTCAAGACCGAGCTGGTGACCGACAAATACATGAAGCACTACGACCGCACCCGCGACGTTCTGGCTGCCACCTGAGCCGGCGATGATCAGTCCCGTCGTCGCCCTGGGCCGCTTTCTTGCCTTCGTGTTGTGGACGTTGGTGGCCATGGTGCCCTATCTGTCGCTGCTGGCCTGCGGCTGGCGCGGCTATTCCCGTTACGCCCGCGCCTATTTCAAGGTCTGCAATCGGCTGCTGGGGTTCCACGTCGTGGTGCGCGGCGTGCCCGTCAACCCGGCCAAGCCGGTGCTTTATGTGGCCAACCACGCCAGCTACCTGGACATCCTGATCCTTGGCAGCGTGCTGGATGCCTGCTTCGTCGCCAAGGCCGAGGTGGCGGGCTGGCCCGGTTTCGGTTTCCTGGCCCGCATCGCCAACACGGTGTTCGTGGACCGCAAGCGCGGCGCCACCGCCCGCGAACGCGACCAGATCGCCAACCGTCTGGCCGCCGGCGATGCGCTGATCCTGTTTCCCGAGGGCACCTCGAACGACGGCAACCGGGTGCTGCCGTTCAAAAGCTCGCTGTTCGCGGTGGCGCAGCTGACCACCGCCGCCGGCGCGCCCTTGCCGGTGCAGCCGGTGTCGGTGGCCTATACCCGGCTGGACGGCCGGATCATGGGGCGCGCCTTCCGCCCGTTCTATGCCTGGTACGGCGACATGACCCTGGCCGGCCACCTGTTCCAGGCGCTGGGTCTGGGCAAGCCGACCATCGAGGTGATTTTCCACCCCACCGTCACCATCGCCGACTTCGCCGACCGCAAGGCGCTGGCCAACCATTGCCACGACGTGGTGTCGCACGGGGTGGTGGCGGCGCTGGCCGGGCGGCTGGATGAAGTGCGTATCACCGCCCACCGCCCGCCGCCGCGCCCTGGGGCCGAGACGGCCGCGCCCGCGGCCCCGGTCGAAGGATGAACGGCGATTATCCGCCCAATTCCTTGACTCTGGCGTTCGGAATGTTAGCTTCAATGCCATGCACCGGGCGAGACTTCCGCAGTCCCGCCCTTGTTGTCTTTCCAACTGCCAGCGGCGGAAAGGTCGCGGGCTGACGACATTGGCCAAGAAACTCTTCGTCAAGACCTATGGCTGCCAGATGAACGTCTACGACTCCGCCCGCATGGCGGACGTCCTGGCGCCGCTGGGCTATGCCATGACCGATGGCCCCGAGGACGCCGACATGGTGATCCTCAACACCTGTCATATCCGCGAAAAGGCCGCCGAGAAGACCTTCTCGGAACTGGGCCGCTGGCGCGCCCACAAGGCGGAACGAGGTGGTCGCATGATCATCGCCGTCGCCGGCTGCGTCGCCCAGGCCGAGGGCGAGGAAATCCTGCGCCGCGCGCCGTTCGTGGATATCGTGCTGGGGCCGCAGACCTATCACCGCCTGCCGGAAATGGTGGCGCAGGCGTCGCGGGCCGGCGGCGTGGTGCTGGACACCGAGTTCCCGCTGGAACCCAAGTTCGACTTCCTGCCCGAGGCGCGCGCCGACGGCGCCAGCGCCTTCCTGTCGGTGCAGGAAGGCTGCGACAAGTTCTGCACCTTCTGCGTGGTGCCCTATACCCGTGGCGCCGAGTATTCCCGCCCGGCCGCCGGCATTCTGGACGAGGCCCGCAAGCTGGTGGACCAGGGCGTGGTCGAGATCACCCTGCTGGGCCAGAACGTCAACGCCTGGCACGGCGAGGGCGGGCACGGCTTCGGCGGCCTGATCCGCGATCTGGCCCGTATCGACGGGCTGCAGCGCATCCGGTACACCACGTCGCACCCGCGCGACATGGACGACGACCTGATCGCCGCCCATGCCGAGGTGGACAAGCTGATGCCGTTCCTGCACCTGCCGGTGCAATCGGGGTCGGATCGCATTCTGGACGCCATGAACCGCAAGCACGATCGCGCCACCTATCTGGCGCTGGTGGCGCGGCTGAAGGCGGCGCGTCCCGATCTGGCGCTGTCGTCGGATTTCATCGTCGGCTTCCCCGGCGAGACCGACGCGGATTTCGACGACACCATGGCGCTGGTGCGCGAGGTCGGCTTCGTCAACACCTACTCGTTCAAGTACTCGGCTCGTCCCGGCACCCCTGCCGCCGGCATGCCCAACCAGGTGGCCGAAGAGGTGAAGGACGCCCGGCTGGCCGCGTTGCAGACCCTGCTGTGGGATCAGACGCGCGCCTTCAACCACGCCAGCGTCGGCCGCGTCATGCGGGTGCTGCTGGACCGCCCGGGCCGTCGTCCCGGTCAGTTGGTGGGGCGCTCGCCCTATATGCAGCCGGTTCATGTGGACGACGTGGATGGCCGCCTGGGCCAGGTGGTGGACGTCCGCATCAAGGAAGTGCACCCCAACTCGCTGGCCGGCGAGTTCATCCCTAGCGAAAGGATATGCGCTTGAGCGCGCCCGGATCGCGGCAGACCACCCTTCTTCGCGAGTTCCAGGACAATGCCCTGTTGCAGGTGCTGTTCGGTCCCCACAACGTCAATCTCGAGCGCATCGAGCGCAGCCTGGGGGTGGCGCTGAACGCCCGCGGCAACGCCGTCTCGGTGTCGGGGTCGCCGGAAGCCTCGGCCGAGGCCGGGCAGGTGCTGGATGCGCTCTACGACCTGGCCCGCCGCCAGGGCCATTTGGAAACCGCCGACATCGACGCCGCCATCCGCATGACCCAGCACACCCCCGATCCCGACGAGGACCTGGTGCTGCGCACCCGCAAGCGCCACATCGCCCCGCGCACTCCCACCCAGGCCTCTTACCTGGCGGCGCTGCAGACCTGCCCGCTGGTGTTCGGCCTGGGGCCCGCCGGCACCGGCAAGACCTATCTGGCGGTGGCCAAGGCGGTGTCGATGATGCTGAAGGGCGAGGTCGACCGCCTGATCCTGTCGCGCCCGGCGGTGGAAGCGGGCGAACGGCTGGGCTTCCTGCCCGGCGACCTCAAGGAAAAGGTCGATCCCTATCTGCGCCCGCTTTACGACGCGCTATACGACATGCTGCCCGGCGACCAGGTGGTGAAAAAGCTGACCGCCGGCGAGATCGAGGTGGCGCCGTTGGCCTTCATGCGCGGCCGCACGCTCGCCAACTCGTTCATCATCCTCGACGAGGCGCAGAACACCACCTCGGTGCAAATGAAGATGTTCCTGACCCGCATGGGCGAAGGGTCGCGCATGGTGATCACCGGCGACCTGTCGCAGGTCGACCTGCCGCCGGGCCAGCGTTCGGGCCTGCGCGACGCCATCGACATCCTGGACGGCATGGAAGGGGTGTCGTTCATCAATTTCACCGATCGCGACGTGGTCCGTCACGATCTGGTCACCCGCATCGTGCGCGCCTATGACCGCGCCGAACGCGACAAGAAGGCGGCCGCCGAGGCCGGAGGCAAGCCATGAACCCGACAAGCATCGCCATCGCGGTGGACGAGGAATCCTGGGCCAGGGCGCTGCCCGAGGTCGAGGCGCTGGTGGAAAAGATGGCCGCCGCCGCCCTGGCCGCCGCCGATTGCGACCTGGGCGACGGCCCGGTGGAAATCAGCGTGGTGCTGGCCGACGACGCCACCGTGCAGGCGCTGAACCGCGAATGGCGGGGCAAGGACAAGCCCACCAATGTGCTGTCCTTCGCCGCCCTGGACGACGAGGACGACGCGCGCGCGCCGGGCGCGCCGCTGCTGCTGGGCGACATCATCCTGGCCTTCGAGACCTGCCGGGACGAAGCGCGCCATATGGGCAAAAGTCTGTCCGACCATTTCTCCCACCTGGTGGTGCATGGCGTTCTGCATCTGCTGGGGTATGATCACGAAGACGACGAGGCCGAAGCGGAAGAGATGGAACGGCTGGAAACCGCCATCCTGGCGCAATTCGGCATAGCCGACCCCTATGGGCCGGAAGACGACATCGCCGAAGGAGGGCGATGAGGACCATGAGCGAACCCCATAGTCCCACGCCCCGCGCAGCCGGGGCCACCCTCAATCCTGTGGCCGGTGCGCGCGCCGGCCAAGGCGCGCTGGCGGTCGAGACCGCCGGCAACCACCACAACGGCCGGGGCGCGCGCGATGCGGCGTCCGCCGGCGACGACAGCCTGATCGACACCATTCGCGGCTGGATGCGGCTGTTGCGCCGATCCAAGGGCAGCGAGACGGTGCGCGAGGCCCTGGAAGAACTGATCGAGGACCGCGACGACGCCGGCATCCCGATCGACGACCAGGAACGGGTGTTGCTGGGCAACATCCTGCATCTGCGCGAACAGACCGCCTATGACGTGATGGTGCCGCGCGCCGACATCGTCGGCGTCGAGGCCGGCACCACCCAGGGCGAACTGACCGAGCTGTTCATCAAGTGCGGCCATTCCCGCCTGCCGGTGTATCGCGGCAGCCTGGACGACGTCATCGGCATGGTCCACATCAAGGACATCCTGGCGGTCACCCGGGTGGACAAGCCGTTCCAGCTGCAGCGGCTGGTGCGGCGGGTGCTGTTCGTGTCGCCGGCCATGCGGGTGATGGACCTGCTGCTGGAGATGCGGCTGAAGCGCACGCACATGGCGCTGGTGGTGGATGAATACGGCGGCATCGACGGCCTGGTCACCATCGAGGACCTGGTGGAACAAATCGTCGGCGAAATCGAGGACGAGCACGACCGCGCGGTCGAGCCCGACATGGTGGTTCGTCCCGACGGCGTGATCGAGGCCGACGCCCGTACCCCCATCGACGAGTTCGAGGAGGCGGTGGGCGCGGTGCTGACCGAAGAGGAACGCGACGACGTGGACACCCTGGGCGGGCTGGTGTTCTTCATCGCCGGCCGTGTGCCGTCGCGCGGCGAGCTGATCGGCCATCCCTCGGGCCTGGAATTCGAGGTGGTGGACGCCGACCCGCGTCGCATCAAGTGGCTGCGGGTGCGCCGCACGGTGTCGCAGCAGCCCCAGGCCGAAACCGCGTGATGGATGCGTCGCCCGTGATGGTCGCCCGTTCGACGCCGGCCGGCGGCCGCTGGTTCGGTGTCGCCGGCTGGCTGGCCGCTCTCGGCGGCTGGCGCCGGCGCGGCGCCCTGGTGCTGCTGGGGGCGCTGGCGACGCTGGCGCTGCCGCCGCTGGGGCTGGTGCCGGTGCTGATCGTTTCCATACCGGGCCTGATCTGGATGCTGGATTCCGCCGCCGACCGCCGGGCCGCCTTTGGCGCCGGCTGGTGGTGGGGCCTGGGCTGGTTCGCCGCCGGGCTGGTGTGGATCGCCAACGCCCTGCTGATCGAGGCGGACAAGTTCGGCTGGATGATCCCGTTCGCCACCCTGGGATTGGCCGCCGTGCTGGGGTGCTTCACCGGAACCGCCACCCTGGCCGCCCGGCTGACCGGCGTGCGCGGCATCGGCCGGGTGCCCATGCTGGCGGCGACCTGGACCGTCATGGAATGGGTGCGGTCGTGGGCGTTCACCGGCTTTCCCTGGAACCCGCTGGGTTCAGTATGGGATGCGGTGCCCGCCGTGCTGCAACTGGGCTCGGTGATCGGCGTCTTCGGCCTGTCGCTGTTTACCCTGCTGGTGTTCGGCCTGCCCGCCGTGCTGGCCGATTTCGCCCCTCGCCGGGCACGCCTGGTCGCGCTGGCGGTGGCGGTGGCGCTGGTGGGCGGGGCGGCGGCGGGTGGGGCCTGGCGTCTGCGCGCCCCGATCGAGATGGTGCCCGACATCCGCCTGCGCCTGATTCAGGCCGCCATCGGCCAGCGCCACATGTGGCGCGAGGATCTGCGCGAGGCGCACCTGATGGCCCATGTGGACCTGAGCAAGGAACCCGGCTGGGACAAGGTCACCCACGTGATCTGGCCCGAAACGGCGGCGCCCTTCGTGCTCGACATGGACCCGGGCCATCGCGCCCTGGTCGCCTCGGTGGCGCCGCCGGGCGGCATGGTGCTGACCGGCGCGCCCCGCGTCACCGCGCCGGGCGTCCAGCCGTTCCAGGTGTGGAACAGCCTGATGGCCATCGACGGCGCCGGGCAGGTTCTGGGCATCTACGACAAGGTTCATCTGGTGCCGTTCGGCGAATATGTGCCGCTGAAATGGCTGTTGCCCATCGCCAAGATCACCCAGGGCAGCGCCGACTTTTCCTCGGGGGCCATGCTGCGGACGCTGGCGCTGCCCGGCCTGCCGGCGGTTGGACCGCTCATCTGCTATGAATCGATCTTTCCCGCCGAGGTTGTGGGCAAGGGTCAGCCCCGTCCAGAATGGCTGCTGACGATTACCAACGACGGATGGTTCGGCAACTCTGCCGGGCCGTACCAACATCTGGCGGCTGGCCGCATGCGTGCCATAGAGGAAGGTCTTCCTTTGGTCCGAGCGGCCAATTCGGGCATATCCATTGTCTATGACGGCATGGGCCGGGAAATCATCCGCCTAGGCCTGGGTCGCCGTGGAGTTGTGGACTCGCCTCTTCCTAAGCCGCTGTCTCCTACGCCTTTTTCGCAGTTCGGCAATAGTGGGGTGTTGGTGCTGGCACTGCTTTGCGGCGTGGTTGGTTTATTGATGGAGCGTCGCCGCCCCTGTCGGAAATAGCAGGGGCAATGGGAACAATGTCCCCACCCGGTTGACTTGCATGCACGTCGGGGCATAATGACTGCCACGGCGTGGGGGCCGTGTTCCCAGAAATTCTGAAAAGCTAGGCATTTCCGATGGCTGAAGTTTCGCGTAATCAGAAGACAGGTGTGCGTAAAGGCAGTAGCCGAGGGCGCACTCCCTCGGGCAAGCCCAATCCCATCGATGTTCATGTGGGCGCCCGAGTTCGCCTGCGGCGTACTCTTCTTGGCATGAGCCAGGAAAAGCTGGGCGAGGCCTTGGGGTTGACCTTTCAGCAGGTGCAGAAGTACGAGCGCGGCGCCAATCGAGTGGGAGCCTCGCGCCTGTTCGACCTGTCGCGCGTGCTCGACGTTCCGGTCAGCTTTTTCTTCGACGACATGGGCGACGAGCTCAAGACCCAGACGCCGGCCTTGATTGCCGGGGTCGGCGAGCTCGAGGAAATTCCGGCCCATTTCGAGCATGATCCCATGGCCAAGCGCGAAACCCTGGAACTGGTGCGCGCGTATTACCGCATCACCGACCCTCAGGTTCGCAAGCGGGTGTACGAGCTGGCCAAGGCCCTGGCGGACGCCGCCGACATGGTCGCCAGCCGTTAAGCCATTTTCAATCCTGTTCGGCTGAAAAGAAGGGGGAGTGCGGCGGATTGCCGCTTCCCCCTTCGTGTTGTCCAGGATGAAGAAGGTGCCGGCGCGGTAAATTGCGATTTGCCACCGCCTTGGGGCTTGACGGACGCGAGTGCGCCCTGCCACAAGAACCAACTTGGAGAGGTCCGAACGCGTGCCGCGCTCAACCGAACCCGTGGAGATTTGTGACCGCTTGCCGCCACGTAAAACATTCCGGCTAAGTGGGTGCATCACGATGGCGTCGCGAAGACCATTGATGCCCCTGGTCCGAAATAGGCACTAGGAGGGCTTGCCCGTGTCCAAGGATTTTCTTTTCACGTCCGAGTCGGTGTCCGAGGGTCATCCCGACAAGGTGTCCGACCGCATCTCCGATGCCATCGTCGACGCCTTCCTGGCGGCTGATCCCCAGTCGCGCGTCGCCGTCGAGACCCTTTGCACCACCAACCTGATCGTGCTGGCCGGCGAAGTGCGCGGCCCGGCCTCGGTGACGCCGGCGCTGATGGAAGACATCGCCCGCCATGCCGTCAAGGACATCGGCTACGAGCAGGACGGCTTCCACTGGCAGAACGCCCAGGTGCAGGTGCACGTCCACTCGCAGTCGGCCGACATCGCCGTGGGCGTCGACGCCGCCGGCGAGAAGGACGAGGGCGCGGGCGACCAGGGCATCATGTTCGGCTATGCCTGCAACGAGACCCCGGTGCTGATGCCGGCGCCGATCTTCTATGCCCACGAAATCCTGAAAAGCCTGGCCGAGGCCCGCCATTCGGGCGCCCAGCCGCTGCTGGGTCCGGATTCCAAGTCGCAGGTGACCCTGGAATACCGCGACGGCAAGCCGGTGCGCGCCACGTCGGTGGTGGTGTCCACCCAGCATGACGGCTCGCTGTCGCAGGCCGACGTGCGCGAGATCGTGCGCCCGCACGTGCTCGACGTCCTGCCGGAAGGCTGGATGTGCCCCGAGGACACCTTCTACGTCAACCCGACCGGCCGTTTCGTCATCGGCGGTCCCGACGGCGATTGCGGCCTGACCGGGCGCAAGATCATCGTCGACACCTATGGCGGCGCGGCTCCCCATGGCGGCGGCGCCTTCTCGGGCAAGGACCCGACCAAGGTCGACCGCTCGGCCGCCTATGCCGCCCGCTACCTGGCCAAGAACGTGGTCGGCGCCGGCCTGGCCGACCGCTGCGTCATCCAGCTGTCCTACGCCATCGGCGTGTCCAAGCCGCTGTCGGTCTATGTGGACACCTACGGCACCGCCAAGGTTGACGAATCGCGGCTGCCCGATCTGCTGCAGCAGCTGATGGACCTCAGCCCGCGCGGCATCCGCACCCATCTGGGCCTGAACAAGCCGATCTACGCCCGTACCGCCGCCTATGGCCATTTCGGGCGCAATCCCGATGCCGACGGCGGCTTCTCGTGGGAACGGCTGGACCTGGTGGATCAGCTCAAGCGGGCGTTCGGCGCCTGATGAGCGGCGAGGGCGAAAACGCGCAGGCGCCTGAGCGCCCGCGCTTCTATGGGCGGCGCAGCGGCAAGCGTCTGCGCCGCACCGCCCTCGGTCTGATCGAGGTCTTGCTGCCCCGGTTGGCGATCAAGGCCCCGAAAGCCGGGGCCGCGATCGTGCCGGCCGAGCTGTTTCCCCGGCCGGTGGATCAGGTGTGGCTGGAAGTGGGCTTCGGCGGCGGCGAGCACGTGGTCGCCCAGGCCCGCCTGCACCCCGAAATGGGCATCATCGGCTGCGAGCCGTTCAAGAACGGCGTCGCCAGCCTGCTCGGCCATCTCAACGGCAGCGACGTCGACAACGTGCGCATCTTCCCCGAGGACGTGCGCCAGCTGTTCCCCGCCTTTCCCGAGGCCAGCCTGGGGCGGGTGTTCGTGCTGTTCCCCGACCCGTGGCCGAAGAAGCGGCACGCCGAACGCCGTTTCATCGGGCGCGAGAACCTGGATTCGCTGGCCCGGCTGATGGCCGACGGCGCCGAACTGCGCGTCGCCTCGGATGATCCGGTCTATCAGGACTGGGCGGCCGAGCAATTGCGCAGTCATCCCGATTTCGAGGAAATTCAGGTCACCACCGACCGCACCGAGCTGCCGCAGGACTGGCCGCCGACCCGCTATGAGCTGAAATGCCTGGCGGAAAACGCCCCGGTGTTCTTCCGCTTCCGGCGCAGGGCGCGGGCCTAGTGGGGGGACCTCTCCCCACTTATCCCCTTGCCTCGGCGTTGATTTCCGCTTAAGGTCCGCCCTAGACACATTCTTGCTTCCCCTCCAAGAAGCGTTTTGCAGGAGGAGGGGATCGTGAGAGTGGGCCGTAGGCCCACTTTTTTGTTTTTCTAGGACCCTTTAGGTCGCAAGGCGTCGAGGGAATGGACCTTCAACAGCGTTTGGATACACTGATCGCCCCCCCGCTCGAGAGCATGGGCTACGAGCTGGTGCGCGTCATTTTCCAGGGCAAAACCCGCCCCACGCTCCAGATCATGGCCGAACGCAAGGACGGCGCGCCGATGACGGTGGACGATTGCGCCGACATCAGCCGGTCGCTGTCGGCCCTGCTGGACGTTGAAGACCCCATCCAGGGTGGCTATGTGCTGGAAGTCAGTTCGCCCGGGATCGACCGGCCGCTGACGCGGGCCAAGGACTTCGTCACTTGGGCCGGGCACGAGGCCAAGATCGAATCGCTGGTGGCCGTGGATGGCCGCAAGCGGTTCCGCGGCAAGCTGCTGGGGTTGGATGACGACGGCCAGGTGAGGCTGGAGACCGAGGTGGGCGAGGTCGCGATTCCGCAGGCCGACATCAAGGCCGCCAGGCTGGTGCTGACCGATGCGCTCATCGACGCCGTGACCAAAGGGCCGGAAGGCCAGGGATAAGAGAAACGATGGAACGAATCGCTGCGCTTCCCCGCCCCGAATTGCTGCAGGTCGCCGATGCGGTGGCCCGCGACAAGGGCATCGACCGCGACGAAGTGCTTGAAGCCATGGAGCAGGCCATTCAAAAGGCCGGTCGCTCGAAATACGGTCACGAGCACGACATTCGCGCCCATATCGACCGCAAGACCGGCGAAATCCAGCTGGCGCGCTTTATCGAGGTGGTCGAGGAAGTCGAGAACGAGGCGACCCAGCTGCCGCTGGCCAAGGCCCTGAAGAAGAATCCCGGCGCCAAGGTCGGCGACATGCTGGTCGATCCGCTGCCGCCCATCGATTTAGGCCGCATCGCCGCGCAGACCGCCAAGCAGGTCATCGTGCAGAAGGTGCGCGACGCCGAGCGTCAGCGCCAGTTCAACGAATACAAGGACCGCGTGGGCGAGATCAGCAATGGTCTGGTCAAGCGCGTCGAGTTCGGCAACGTCATCGTCGATCTGGGGCGCGCCGAGGCGCTGCTGCGCCGCGACGAGCTGATCCCGCGCGAAACTTTCCGCACCGGCGACCGCGTCCGCGCCTATATCTACGACGTGCGCCAGGAACCGCGCGGCCCGCAGATCTTCCTGTCGCGCACCCATCCGGTGTTCATGGCCAAGCTGTTCGCCCAGGAAGTGCCGGAAATCTATGACGGCATCATCGAGATCAAGGCGGTGGCCCGCGATCCGGGCTCGCGCGCCAAGATCGCCGTGATCAGCCACGATTCGTCCATCGACCCGGTCGGCGCCTGCGTCGGCATGCGCGGCTCGCGCGTGCAGGCGGTGGTGGCCGAGCTGCAGGGCGAAAAGATCGACATCATTCCGTGGTCGTCCGAATACGCCACCTTCGTGGTCAACGCCCTGGCTCCGGCCGAGGTGACCAAGGTGGTGCTGGACGACGAGAACCACGCCATGGAAGTGGTGGTTCCCGACGATCAGCTGAGCCTCGCCATCGGCCGCCGCGGCCAGAACGTGCGCTTGGCCTCGCAGCTGACCGGCTGGTCCATCGACATCATGACCGAGGCCGAGGAATCCGAGCGTCGCAACGAGGAATTCCGTTCGCGCTCGAAAATGTTCATCGACGCCCTGGATGTGGACGACGTCATCGCCCATCTGCTGGTGACCGAGGGCTTCTCCACCGTCGAGGAAGTGGCGTTCGTGCCGCTCGAGGACCTGACCGGCATCGAGGGCTTCGACGAGGACGTCGCCGCCGAGCTGCAGCAGCGGGCGCGCGCCTTCCTGGCCGAACAGGACGAACGCTACGACGCCATGCGCAAGGATTTGGGCGTGGAAGACGCCCTGGCCGCCATCGAGGGCCTGTCGCCCAACATGCTGGTCAAACTGGGCCATCGCGGCATCAAGTCGCTGGACGATTTGGGCGATCTGGCGTCGGACGAGCTGGTCGACATCGTCGGCAAGGACGAGATGACCGAGGATCAGGCCAACGCCGTCATCATGGCGGCCCGCGCGCACTGGTTCGAAGAGGGACAGGCTTAAGGTCGAAGGGGACCCGAAGCCATGGAGGATTGGGCCGAAGTGGACCAACCCGAGACCGGACCCAGTCGGCGGTGCATCGCCACCGGCCAGGTTCGACCCAAGGGCGAGTTGCTGCGGTTCGTGGTTTCGCCCGCGGGCGAGGTGGTTCCGGATCTGGAGCGGCGGTTGCCGGGCCGGGGAATCTGGTTGAGCGCCCGCCGGGATGTGGTAAATACGGCCCAGGCCAAGCGTCTGTTCGCCAAGGCGGCACGACGCGCGGTGACGGTGCCGGAGGATTTGGCGGACCGCCTTGAGGGGCTGTTGTGTCGGCGTTGCCTGGATGCCATTTCGCTGGCACGGCGGGCCGGGCACGCGGTTTGCGGGTTCGAGAAGGTCAAGGCCGAGCTGAAGGCCGGCCGCGCGGCGGTGCTGGTGGAAGCCCGTGACGCCGCGGAAGACGGGAAATGCAAGATGCGCGCTTTGGCATCGGGCCGTCCCGTGGTTGAATTGTTCGACGCGGTCGAGTTGGGCGCTCCCTTCGGTCGCGACCAGTCGGTCCATGTGGCCCTGGCCCCCGGTGGCCTGGCCCGTCGGCTGGTGGAGGAAGCGGGCCTGCTGGCCGGTTTCCGCCAGGGTTCGGTGCTGATCCCCCATGCCGTCGGAGACGATGGTGGAACGGCGCCCGAAGAAGGTTGAGAGTGAACAGGCCGCGCATCCGGCTCGGCCCCCCGCGAAAGAGACGAAGTCGATTACATGAGCGATTCGAAGGATCAGGAGCGCAAGGCGCCGTTGAAGCTGTCCCAGCCGGGCAAGCTCGAGCTGAAGAAGACGGTCGAGGCAGGGCAGGTTCGCCAGAGCTTTTCGCACGGCCGCTCGAAAGTGGTGACCGTCGAGGTGCGCAAGAAGCGGACTTTCTCTGCCTCGGGCGGGGCCATGCACGAGGTGCGTGACGGCGCCGGCGCGGCCGAGGTCGAATTGGCCAAGGCGGTTGCCAACGTCGAGATGCTGCAGCAGGCGGTCAATGCCCACGACCTGACCGCCCACGAGCGCAACACCCGCTCCGCCGCGCTGGAAGCCGCCAAAAAGGCGGCCGAGGAAGCCCGCGTCCGCGCCGAGGAAGAAGTCCGGCAGCGTGCCGAGGACGAGGCGCGCGCCGAGGCAGAGGAAGAGGCACGCCGCGCCGCCGAGGAGGCCGCCCAGCGGGCCGACGAGGAAGCCGAGGCCGCCCGTCGCGCCGCCGAGG
>DATGXU010000379.1:0-11631 GCA_035298685.1 Magnetospirillum sp.
ATTCCCACCAGCCGGTTGTCGCGGTTGACCACCGGCAGGCGGCGGACCTGCTTGCTGCTCATCACCTGTTCGGCCTGATTGATGTCGTCGTCCTCGCGCACATAGGCGATGTCCTTGCTCATGACGTCGCTGGCCTTGCACTGGCTGAGCGGACGATCCAGCGCGATGGCGCGGGTGACGATGTCGCGGTCGGTGACCATGCCCAGCATCTTGTCGCCGTCGCAGATGGGAATGGCGCCCAGATCGCCGCTGCGCATCTTCTCGGCCAAATCCTTGACCGAACAGCCGGGGTCCACGACCTGGGCCGGGGTAGACATGATCTCGCGCACCTGCATGTTGACCTCCTTGACGCGATGCCTTTGCCGGAAAGAACCCGACCGGGCGGTCCGCGTTGCAGGGGCATCCCACGGGGGGTACTTCGTTCGGCCCTCACACCTGGACAAGCGCATAGGGGCGGCCGGTTTCCTTGGGAACGGGCAGAGCGCAGTTGAACACCGGCACGCCCGCCGCGGTGCGGCCGAACGGGGCGCCGTGATGGGCATGGCCGTGCAGCACGGCCTTGACCGGGAAGCGGTCGATGGTTTCCGCCAGACGGCTGGAACCCAGGAACGGCCAGATCTCGCGGGGCTCGCCTTCCACCGTTTCCGCCACCGGCGAATAATGCAGCGCCACCACCAGCCGTTCGGTTTCCTGCGCCAAGGAGTGCAGGGCGTTTTCCAAATGGAAGGCCTCGGCCTGGGTCTCGTTGACGAAGGCCTTGATGGCGTCCTCGCCGAACGGGCTCAGCATGCGGGCGCCGAAGCCACCGCCGAAGCCCTTGACGCCGGCAAAGCCGATGCCGTTGATCACCGGGTTTTCCTCGTCCAGCAGGATCAGGCCCGCCTGGGTCAGGATGGCGCGCACTTCGGCCGCATGACCGGTTTCCAGATCGTGGTTGCCCAGCACAGCCACCACCGGGATGCGGCAGGTGCGGATATCCTCGGCCAGGATTTCCGCTTCGTGCGGGCGGCCCAGATTGGTGAGGTCGCCGCACAGCGCCAGCACCTGGGCACGCTCGGCGATTTCCGCGAACAGGTCGCGATAGGGATGGGACGTGCGCTCGCTGACATGCAGATCGCCTAAGCCGGCGATGGTGATGGCGGCGGGGGCGTCGGTCATGGGCGGCGCTGGCCTTCGCCCACTACGTCGGCGAAGCCCCATTCCGCCACGTCGATGGCGTAATCCGCGCGCGAGAACAGCCGGCCGCGACACACCTGCACCTGCGGCACCGGCATGTTGGCGTGGTTTTCCAGCCTGTCCATCAACTCGTCCAACAGCCAGCGCGGCACGCATTCGCGCTCGGTGGGATAGATGAAGCGGAAATTGACCACATGCATCAGCAGCACTTCCCAATACTGCTCGAACAGCGACAGCAGGCGGGTCCAATCCACGGCGCGGTGGGTGCGCAGCATCAGATGGGCGACATCGGCGCCGTCGTATTTCTGGCGGTCCTGCACGAAGGCCTTCGACCAGATCAGCTCGGTCGGCGGAATTAGCAGTGTGCGAATGCCGCAAATGGTGGCGTCGTGGGCTTCGGCAAACCACGATTCAGTGACCGGATTGATGGCGATGGTCGAGTTGAAGATGATGTCGAAGAACAGCGGGCCGCGCCGCACCTTGGCGATCCAGCGGGCGTCCTCCACCTCGGTGTGATAGCCCGCGCGGGCGAAGTGGTTGAGGATGCGTGGATAGTCGCCGGCCCGGCAGAACACGTCCATGTCCTTGGTGGGGCGGTTGATCCCGGTATAGGCGGCGACCGCATAGGTTCCGCCTAACAGGAAGGGGATGCCGGAACGGTTCAACTCCACCAGGCACTGAGCGTAGAAGTCTTCGGCCTCGGGGGGCGCGGCGCCGGATGCCTGTCGCCCGGAAGCCTGTGGCGTGGAATTGGTCATCGGGCTGCGGTCGGCCTTTCGGGCGTGGGTTGGCCTTCGAACGAGTGAACAGACGCCGGCCTCCGCCGGTTCCCAGGGGAACCCGCCGCCACGCCAAACGCCAGCACAAGACCTATCGCGGCCAGGGCCGGAGGAAGTAGGGCGGCATTCTCCTTAGGAAGGTGTTTTCACCGCCGGCTGTGGTTGGCTACCCTTTGGCGACGCATGGGAAGGGAGCCGGCAATGGCGCATATCGTGGTGGTGGGCGGCGTCGCCGCCGATCAGGTGGTCCAGCTGCGGGGCCGCTGTCGTGAGGGCGGCCATCTGGACGGTGTCGCCGTCGGCACCCGGCTGGGTGGCGGCGGCGCCAACACCGCCGCCGCCTTGGCCGCCGCCGGCCACCGGGTGTCGCTGGTGACGGCGGTGGGCGACGACGACGTCGGCGCGTGGCAGCTGGAACAACTGGCGGCGCGCGGCGTCGACGTGTCGGCGGTGCGCCGGGTGGCCGGGCCCAGTACCCGCTCCATCGTGCTGGTGGACCCCGAGGGCGAGCGCACCATCGTCAACCTTGGCCGCGCGCAGGAGCCCGAGCCGCCGTGGCGCCTGCTCGACCTTGCCGCCGATCTGGTCTATGTGCGCAACCGCGCCGCCGGTCTTGCCCCACTTATCGTGCAATCGGCCGCGCGGCAGATGGTGGTGGCGCATGTGCCCCCGGTGGGCGAGGGGCTGTACCCCGCTCAGGTCGTCGTGGCATCGGAATCAGACGTCTGCGCCGACGATCCCCTTGGGCTGGGGCGGCTGGTGGCCGGCGAGCGGCTGGAGTGGATGGTGCTGACGCGCGGTGCGCGCGGTGCGCGCGCCTTCGCCAGCGGCGGCGAGGTGATCGAGGCGCCGGCCATGCCGGCGGTGGCGGTGGACAGCACCGGCGCCGGCGACGCTTTTGCCGCCGGTTTGTGCCATGGGCTGGCGATGGGCGCCGCCATGGCCGCCGCCGTGGCCGAAGCCACCCGCTGGGGAGCGGCCAAGGTGGGGGTGGCCGGATCCATGCTGGGCGCGGACAGCGTGCGCCGTCTGCTTGGCGCCTGATCCACAAATAGAAACACCCCGGAGCATTGCTCCGGGGTGCCCTGTCACAAACAGACCTGCCGGATTATTCGGCGGCCTTGGCCAGCGGGGCGGCCTTGCGCATGTCGCCATGGGTCTGCGCGGCGATGTGCCACGAGAACGCCTTTTCCAGGCAATGCGGGGTGTGGCCGCCGCGCGAGGTGGCTTCGGCGATGTAGTCGCGCATCATGTCCTTGTAGGCCGGATGCACGCAGTTCTCGACGACGACCTTGGAGCGTTCGCGCGGGGCCAGGCCGCGCAGATCGGCCAGACCCTGCTCGGTGACGATCAGGTCGACGTCGTGCTCGCAATGGTCCACATGGGTGACCATGGGGACGATCGACGACAGCTTGCCGCCCTTGGCCACCGACTTGGTGACGAAGACCGACAGATAGCAGTTGCGGGCGAAGTCGCCGGAACCGCCGATGCCGTTCATCATCATGCTGCCGTTGACGTGGGTCGAGTTGACGTTGCCGTAGATGTCGGCTTCCAGCGCGGTGTTGATGCCGATCAGGCCCAGGCGGCGGATGACCTCGGGGTGGTTCGAGATTTCCTGCGGGCGCAGGACCAGGCGGTCCTTGTACTTCTTGATGTCGCTGAAGAAGGCGCGGGCGCAGGGTTCCGACAGCGACAGCGCCGAACCCGAAGCGAACTTCAGCTTGTCGGCGTCGAACAGCTCGAAGGTCGAGTCCTGCAGCACTTCCGAGTACATCTTGAGGTCATGGAAGGGGCTGTCGATGAAGCCATGCAGCACGGCGTTGGCGATCGAGCCGATACCGGCCTGCAGCGGCTGCAGCGAGGTGGACAGGCGGCCCAGCTTCACTTCATGGCGGAAGAAGTCGATCAGGTGGCCGGCGATGGCGTTGGTTTCCTCGTCCGGCGGAACGATCGAGGCGAAGCTGTCCATCTTCTCGGTGACCACGATGGCCGCGATGCGGCTGGGGTCCACCGGAATGTAGGGCAGACCGATGCGGTCATGCGGATTGGTCAGCGGAATCGCCTCGCGGTGCGGGCGGCGGGTCGGAATGTAGACGTCGTGCAGACCAACCAGATCCAGGCTCTGATGGATGTTGATCTCGATGATGATCTTTTCCGCCAGCATGGCGAAGGTGGCCGAATTGCCGATCGAGCTGGTCGGCACGATGCCGCCGTCCTCGGTGATGGCGACCGCCTCGATCACCGCCACGTCAACCGGGGGAAGCTGGCGCGAACGCAGCATTTCCACGGTTTCCGACAGGTGCTGATCGACGAACATGACTTCGCCGGCGTTGATGGACTTGCGCAGCACCGGATCCGCCTGGAAGGGGATGCGGCGCGACAGCAGCTTGGCTTCGGCCAGCGTCTTGTCGATGTCCGAGCCCAGCGACGCGCCGGTCAGCAGAGTGATCTTCAGCGGCTCTTCCGAAGCGCGCTCGGCCAAGGCCATCGGCACGACCTTGGCGTCGCCCGAGCGGGTAAAGCCGCTCATGCCCACCGTCATGCCGTCCTTGATCAGCAAAGCCGCCTCTTCGGCGCCCACAACCTTGCCCCACAGCGACTTTAAGCCGATCCGGTCCCGATACATCCCATGCCTCGCAATAATGAACCCAATGGTAGGATCAACCCTAGGGCTTATGGCGTATATGACGGAAGTGCGAAGGATGCGGCCGGCTAGGGCGAAGTTAGTGGTTGCAATTTCAAATTTTCGCGGTTAATTGAAACGATTTTGCGCCCCAACGCACCGGCGCGGCATTTTTGTGCGCATGCGAAAAGTCGATGGACTGCGCTCGTTAACCCCTATGTGGTTAACGATTAACTGCGATCGCGTTAACGCGATTGGTCGCGAGCAAAAGAAAAGGCGGCACCCCGACGGGGCCGCCTTTTTTCGTTCGCCGTGGGCTTTGCGATCAGAGAATGCTCTGGCCGGTTTTGGCCCAGTCGGCGGTGAACGCCGCCAACCCCTTGTCGGTCAGCGGGTGGCCGTACATCTGCTTGAGGATGGACGGCGGCATGGTCACCACATGGGCGCCCAGGCGGGCCGCATCTGTGACATGCATGGGAGAGCGCACCGAGGCCACCAGCACGTCGGTGGTGAAATCGGGGTATTGGGCATAGATCTCGACGATGTCCGAGATCAGCTGCATGCCGTCGTTGCCGATGTCGTCCAGGCGGCCGACGAAGGGCGAGATGAAGGCGGCGCCGGCCTTGGCGGCCAGGATGGCCTGGTTGGCCGAGAAACACAGGGTGACGTTGACCAGCACGCCGTCGTCGGACAATGCCTTGCACACCTTCAGGCCGTCGGGGGTCAGCGGCACCTTGACCGTGACGTTGGGGCGCAGCGCGGCCAGCTTGCGGCCTTCGGCCAGCATGGTGGCGTAGTCGGTGGCGGCCACTTCGGCGGAAACCGGGCCGGGGATCAGGTCGCAGATTTCGCAGATCACTTCCAGGATGTTGCGGCCCGACTTGGCGATCAGCGACGGGTTGGTGGTGACGCCGTCCACCAGGCCGGTATCGGCCAGCGCCTTGATTTCCGAGATTTCGGCGGTATCGAGGAAAAATTTCATGGGGCTTTGTCCATAGGTGGCAATGGGGTCAGATGCCGACAGGGTAGCGCCTGCGCCGCCTGGGTCAAGCGACACTCCCCTGAACTTTAGCCCCTGGACTTTCGGGTGCGCGGCGGCTTGGGGGCGCAACGGGAGTGTCAGCCCCGGCGGAGGGAGGCTACTCCGTTCGCGGGTGCCACTTCCGGCCGTGCATGAGTCATCCTGGCGGGGTGATGACAGTGCGGGTGGGGTGAATGGACGACGCCGAAGTCGTGGGCCGGATGGAAGGGTATTGGGTGGTGGTGTCGCGCAATCGCCGCTACTACCTTACCGACGATCAATTTCTCAGCGCCGAGGGGCCGCGCGTGGGACTCAAGGGGCGGCTGGGCTATGTGCAGCGGCCCACTTCCAAGATACTGATGTTCACCGATCACGACGCGCGGGCCTAGGCCGCGGATCAGTCGGCGGCGCGCTTGATGACCTCGGTGATGGTCACCGCCAGATGGTCTTCGACCACCACCACCTCGGCCTTGGCGATTTTCTTGCGGTTGACGTAGAGATCGACCGGGTCGTTGACCTTGCGGTCAAGCTCGACCACGGCGCCACGGCCCAGCTTCAGCAACTGGGCGATGGGCAAATCGGCGGTTCCCAGCACGGCATAGCATTCGACGGCGACGTCATAGACGGCTTCGGTGGGCTTGTCGCCGACCATGGTATCGTTGGCCATGTGACCGGGTTCCTTGTGGGTGCAGTTCCGTTGCCATTAGCTCATGCCAATGGTTAACACCCGGTTAGGGCATCCGCACGTAGGTGCCGGGGGCGTCGGCGACGACCGGATAGCCCATGTCCGGCGCCCCCATGGCGGGGGCGGGGACCATGCCGCCGGACCGCGCCGCCAGCCAGTCCTGCCATGCTTCCCACCACGATCCTTCATGGATGGGCGTGGTGGCCGCCCAGGTGTCGGGATCGACATATTTGTCGGCGTCGGCGCGGGTGGCGATCTGGTAGGTGCGGTGCTTGTGCCCGGGTTCGGAAACGATGCCGGCATTGTGCCCGCCATTGCACAGGATGAAGGTGACGTCGGTGTCGGTCAGGATGCCGATCTTGTACACCGATTGCCACGGCGCCACGTGGTCCTTGGTGGTGCCGACCGCGCAGATGGGGGCGCGGATGTCGGTCAGCGCCACCGGGCGGCCTTCCACCGTATAGCGCCCCTTGGCCAGCATGTTGTTCAGGAACAGCCGCCGCAGATACTCGGAATGCATCTTGTACGGCATGCGGGTGGCGTCGGCGTTCCACGCCATCAGGTCGTTGGCGTGGTCGGATTCGCCCAGGAAGTACTGCCGCACCATGCGCGACCACACCAGATCGTTGGATCGCAGCATCTGGAAGGCGCCGGCCATCTGCTTGGTGTCGAGATAGCCCTGGTCCCACATGACGTCTTCCAGATAGGTCACCTGGCTTTCGTCGATGAACAGCATGATCTCGCCGGCGTCCTCGAAATCGGTCTGCGCGGCCAACAGGGTGACGCTGGCCAGGCGGTCGTCGCCGTCGCGGGCCATGGCGGCGGCGGCGATGGCCAGCAGCGTGCCGCCCAGGCAATAGCCGGCGGCGTGCACCTTGGCATGCGGCACGATGGCGGCGATGGCATCCAGCGCCGACATCACCCCCAGGCGGCGGTAATCGGCCATGCCCATGTCGCGGTCGTCCGGGCCGGGATTCTTCCACGAGATCATGAAGACCGTGTGCCCCTTCGACACCAGCCAGCGCACCATGGAATTGCCGGGCGAAAGGTCGAGAATGTAGTACTTCATGATCCATGCCGGCACGATCAGGATGGGTTCGGCATGAACTTGCGCAGTGGTGGGCGAATACTGGATCAGTTCGATCAGCTTGTTGCGAAACACCACCTTGCCCGGCGTCACCGCCACGCCCTTGCCGACGGCGAAACGGTCGTCGTCGGTGTTGGCGTGCCCGGCCATGTGCCGCGCCATGTCGTTGCACAGGTTCTGCCAGCCGTGGAACAGGTTGCGACCGCCTTGCTCGATGGTCGCCTTGACGACGTCCGGATTGAGCCAGGGCGAGTTGGACGGCGACGCCATGTCCAGCAACTGGCGGGCGGCGAAGCTGACCACGTCCTGACGATGCTTGCCGACGCCGCGCACGCCGGTGGTGGCGTAGTGCCACCACTGCTCGGTGTAAAGAAACGCCTGCGAGAGCACGTTGTACGGAAATGTCTGCCATTCGGGGCTGGCAAAGCGCGAGTCCTGCGCCAAGGGCAGGATGGGGTCGGGATCGGTGCGGCCGACCAGGGAATTCAGGGCAAAGCGCGACAGCGGCACCGCCTTGGCCCATGCGTTCTGGGCCAATTCCCCCATCTTGCCGGGCGAGTTCAGCAGGTGCACCTGCCAATCCAGATAGGCCAGCAGCAGCGAAGCCGGCGACAGCGCCAGGGTGAAGCGCCCCTGCGCCGCATGCATCAGCCGGTCGGTGGCCTCGGTGAAGATCGGGAAGGGCGCAGCGAGCTGCAGGTTGGGTTGCGGGCGGATGTCGGTCATGACGCTTCCTCGCGCTGGCAAGCCGTATCGCCCGGCATGACGCGGGCGCGTGCTTGCCTGCCCACTATACCGCCGATGGGGCGAGCGTGCATGGGAATTTCGCGGATGCGAGATGGAGGCGTGGGGCACGGTCAAGGCCCGCCGGCGCCGTATGCTACTAAAGGCGGTGGACTTGCGCGGTACTGTCACACGCTATTGCTTTTATTGTTCAGGCATTTACATCGCCGGCCCCAAACGGACGCATAAACACCGAGAATCCTTTATACGTACTGGAAAACACTGGATTTGTGGTGGCATCTCCCATATGCTTAAGATCGAGTTAATCTAGGGCTAGTGTAGCTATGGCTCTCGGCACCAACAAAGTCTCGGCGATGGCATCGCCCGGCGTAGCGGCGGCGGCTACCGCCCGCCCCGCGTCGGGCGGCCGTAACGTCGCGTCTGTTGGTGCCGGCGTCGAGGGCGCCGGCTTTTCGCCCCAGATCGGCGTCAACGACAACCGCCTGTGGCGGTTCGACGAGGAACGCTCGTTCGACCACGAGCACGAAGATCATCAACAGCAGCAGGCGACTCCCTTCGTCGTCCGCTCGGCGAGCGGGTTCAAGGTCGAGGAAGCCGAGGAAGCGACCGACGCCGGCGGCTCGGGCGGGGTGTTCCTGGACGCGGTGCTGCGCGGCATCGGAATCTACGAATCCAACATGCGCCGCACCACGCCCGGCGCGGTGCGCCCCGGCAGCATCCTCAACTACCGCTCCTGATCGTCCGTGTCCGAGCACCGCGCCTCGGACTTGCGGCTCGCTGCTTTGGAAGGGGGCGGAAAAACTCGGCCTGCGGCCCCTTTCGTCATGGCCGTGCTTGACACGGCCATCCACGCGGTTCCGCATGAACGCCTTTTGAAACAAGGGGATAGGTGGCGACGCGTGGATGCGCGGGTCAAGCCCGCGCATGACGAGAATGAGGACGGAAGACCCAAAGGGCGTTATCCCGCAGCCTATTAGTCGTAGCCGAGTAGGTCCTGGATCGGATAACCCGGCGACACTCCCGGCGGGGTTTCGCCCACCTGGATGTCGCGGCGCGGCACGATGATGCCGGCGGCATTCTGAAGGTCGGTGACCTGGCGGCGGACCTGGGGGCTGGACTGGTATTCGTCGCGCTCCAGCAACTGGTCGTAGGCTCGCCCTCGGACCATGGCCTGCTGCGGGGCTGCGGCGGGTGGGGTGGCCTGGGCGGTACTGGTGGGCGCCACCCCCACCGGCTCGACGTTGATCCCCAGGGCGCCGATGGTGGACAGATCCACTTCGCCGGTGGGACGCAGGCCGGTTTCCGACTGGAAGCGCAGCACGTTGTTGCGCAGGTTGGCGTCGTAATTGCCGTTGACCGCTGTGTTGTAGCCCAACTGGTTCAGCCGCTGCTGCACCGCGGTGACGACGTCGCGGTTGGGCACGTATTGGCGCGTGGTCTGGGCGGCGGCCAGCGGCTCTCCCGGGCTTTGCCACGGTGGCCGGCCGGCGCCGGTGGCGCTTTGCTGGGCCATGGCGGGCAGGGCGGCAAGGCTTCCCAAAACGATGATCGCAAGGGTGGGCTTCATGAGCTGGCTCCTGACCGATTGGGAAAGACTGGAAGGCGGGGCCCCGGGGGGCGCCCGCCCGACCGCCGCCGTCAGCGTCCCATCAATCCGCCTTCCGGCCGCTGCTGATCCTGCAAGCGGCGGCCCTCGGGGGTCTGGGCCTGCTGGGTGGCCGACGGTTCCACGCCCAGCGCGGCCAGGGTTTGCTGGTCCGGGCGCCCGCTGGCGCGGATGTTCTGGTCGCGCTGGAAACTCATCAGCGCCTGCCGCGATTTGGCGCCCCAGATGCCATCCACCTGACCGACATCGTAGCCCTGGTTCTGCAATTGCTGCTGAACCTGTCGGACGGTGTCCTGGTCCATGCGGCCGCTTTGGCTGGATTGGCGGCCGAATTGCTGGTCCTGCTGGGCCTCGCTACGCTGATCGCCGATGTCGCGTGCCATGGCGGGGCTGACCGCCAGCGCGCCCATCAAGCCGAGGATAAGGGCGGTTTTCATGTGCTCCTCCGCGTGAATGGATGAAAACAGGAACGGGCGGGGGCGGCCTCGCGCTCCCACGCCGTCAATGGCTGGGGCCGGCGATGGTTCCGGCATGCGTCCCTCTGCGCCCGTCCGTCCCGCCCAAGGGAGTAGCCGTCAGGGGCGGATGCCCCCTTCGGTCTGCTTGGGCTGGTCGCGCAGTTCCGGCGCGGCCGCACCGGTTTCGGTGTTTTCCGGCACCCTTTCGCCCTTGATGTTGGGCGAATTCATGTGGTCGCGCCGCAGTGTTTCCACTTCGCCGGCATGTCGGCGGTCATGGCGTTGCGCCTGCTGGTCCTGGCGCGAGGCATCGGCCTCGGCCGGCGAGCGGGTATAGCGGTCCGACGATTCCGATTGGGCCAGGGCCGGCAGGCTTGCCAACGCCACCAGGGCGACGGCGGCGGACAACAGCATCTTCATGGGCGGCCTCCTTGCGGTGATACCCCCATGAATGCGCGGCGTGCCCCGATGTTCCGGTCAGAGGGCCTGCAGCAGGATCAGTGTCGCCGGAACGGTCAGCGGCGTGGGAAACGCCCACCGGCCGCAGGCGACGCAACGCCGCCTTGTCAGTGGCCAGCACCGCCAGCCGTTCGTCGCTCAGCGCATCCAACGCGTAGCGGAAATCGTCGGCTGCAACATGGACGACCTCAAAGGTGGGCGATCACTCCGTCGATGATATCCCAGGCGCGATGCAACTCCATATCCGTAATGCAATAGGGCGGCAGCAGATAGAGCACGTCGCCCATGGGCCGCATCAGCAATCCCTTGCCCAGGAACTCGTTCTTGAGCCGGTTGCTCAGCGCGCCGCCATAGCCCTGGCCGGCCAGATCGAACGCGGCGATGGTGCCGCACACGCGCGCCTTGGAGATCCCGGCGCGCCGCGCGATGCCGGGCAGGCGCTGGCGATGGATGGCCTCGATGTCCTTGATGCGCTGCTGGCAGGCGGGCGCTTCCAGCAGGTCCAGCGAGGCCAGTCCCGCCGCGCAGCCCAGCGGGTTGGCGGTATAGGAATGGCCGTGCAGGAAGGCCTTTGACGTTTCGGTGCCCAGGAACGCCTGGTAGACGAATTCGCGGGTCACGGTCAGCGACATGGGCAGGAAGCCGCCGGTCAACCCCTTGGACAGGCAGACGAAATCGGGGTGGATGCCCGCCTTGACGCAGGCAAAGATTTCGCCGGTGCGGCCGAAACCGGTCATCACTTCGTCAAGGATCAGAAGGGTGTCGGCCTCGCGCACCCGCTTTTCCAGGGCGCGCAGGAAGTGGGGGCGGCACATGCGCATGCCGGTGGCACCCTGGATCAGCGGCTCGATGATCACGCCGGCGATCTTGCCGGCATGGCGCTCCAGGATCTCGTCAAGCGCCAGCAGGGCACGCTGTTCCTTGGCCTCGGCCTCGGGGTCGTCGTCCCAGCTGACCGGGAACGGCGCGATTTCGACCGGGAACATCATGTTT
>DATGXU010000380.1:0-2409 GCA_035298685.1 Magnetospirillum sp.
CGTTGGCGGCCGCGCGGGTGATCTGCCGCTCGGGGCCGAACCGCTCCCAGCCGCCGAAGCTGCCCCAGCCGATGCGCAGCGACTGGCCGTAAAGTCCGACCGCCACGGCCAATCCTTGGCGCGGCGCGGCGTCGCAGCCCACATAGGTGGCGCGGAAATCGGGGCCGTCGCCGGCCAGGCCGCCGGTGATGACCACGCCCTCGGGCAGGATTTCCCGCAGGCCGGCGATCAGCGCGCTGCCATTGGTGCGCATGCCGTCGGCCAGCACGAAGACGGCGCGCAGGCCGGCTTGCGGCAACGCCTGGGCCAAGGCCCGGCCGCCGGCTTGGGATTGCGACGCCTCGGCCACTTCGGCGGTGGCGACGGCCACGGTGGCGGCGTCGAAGCGGATGGCGGTGGCGGCGATGCTGTGGTCGTAGACATCCTCGCCCAGAATTTCGCCGCCGGTGGTGCAGCCGACGATGTGGGCGCCGGGATAAAGCGCCGACAGATGGGCATGGGGCGCGGCCGCCTGCCACACGTCCGGCGCGGCGAAATAGAACACCAGCTGAGCCTCGGCCAGACCGGTTCCGCCAAGCGCATTCCAGCCGCCGGCCTTGGTCCACGCGTGTTGAGCAATCTGCATCGAACCCCTCCGTTCCCCATGATTTCATACCAAATGGGTGTGAACAGCCTTCCGTTTGGGTATGAACAAATCTCAAACCGCAATCAGAACTGGCGGACGGCACTCTTCCGGACCGCCGCCGCATTGCTTATGTTCTCGGAATCGAATCTGCCAAGGCTGACCCTTCATGCCCCTCGACCGCACCGAGTCCGTTCCCGCCACCATCCGCCGCAGCGACTATGCGCCGCCCGCCTTTGTGGTCGACGAGGTCGATCTGGACTTCATCATCGGCGAGCGGGCGGTCGAGGTGCGGGCCGAGCTGCGCCTCTGCCGCAACCCCGAGGCGGCGCCCGACCAGCCCCTGGTGCTGGATGGGCAGGAACTGGACACCCGCCGGGTGGCGCTGGACGGCCGCGATCTGGATGCCGCTCAGTACCGGATCGAGGGCGAACGCCTGATCATCGACGCCCCGCCCGGCCAATCCTTCACCCTCAGCACCACCGTGGTGCTGGACCCCGCCGCCAATACGGCGCTCGAGGGTCTGTACGTATCGGGCGGCATGCTGTGCACCCAGTGCGAGGCCGAGGGCTTCCGCCGCATCACCTGGTATCCCGACCGCCCCGATGTGATGGCCCGTTTCCGCGTCGCCATCACCGCCGACCGCGGCCGCTATCCGGTGCTGCTGTCCAACGGCAATCTGGTCGAGGAAACCGCGCTGGACGGCGACCGCCATCGCGCGGTGTGGCAGGACCCGTTCCCCAAGCCCTGTTACCTGTTCGCCCTGGTGGCCGGCGATCTGGCCCTGGTGGAAGGCGACTTCACCACCCGCTCGGGCCGCAAGGTGGCGCTGAAGTTCTGGGTCGAGCACGGCAACCAGGATCAGGTCGGCCACGCGCTGGTGTCGCTGCAAAAGGCCATGGCCTGGGACGAGCAGGTGTTCGGCCTGGAATACGACCTGGACATCTACAACGTGGTCGCCGTCTCGCACTTCAACATGGGGGCGATGGAAAACAAGAGCCTGAACATCTTCAACAGCAAGTACGTTCTGGCCAAGCGCGAAACCGCCACCGACGGCGACTTCCTGGGCATCGAATCGGTGATCGCCCACGAATATTTCCATAACTGGACCGGCAACCGCGTCACCTGCCGCGACTGGTTCCAGCTGACGCTGAAGGAAGGGCTGACCGTCTTCCGCGACCAGGAATTCTCGGCCGACATGAACAGCCGGGGCCTGCAGCGCATCGAGGACGTGCGCGCCCTGCGCGCCGCCCAGTTCCCCGAGGACAACGGGCCGATGGCGCACCCCATCCGCCCCGAATCCTATGTGGAGATCAACAACTTCTACACCTCGACCGTCTATGAGAAGGGCGCCGAGGTGATCCGCATGATCCACACCCTGATCGGGGCGGACGCCTTCCGCAAGGGCATGGACCTGTACTTCGCCCGCAACGACGGCAAGGCGGTGACGTGCGAGGATTTCGTCGCCGCCATGGAAGACGCGTCGGGGGCCGATCTGGGCCAGTTCCGCCGCTGGTATTCCCAGGCGGGCACGCCCAGGCTGACCGCGCGGTGGAGCCACGACGCCGCCGCCCGCCGGCTGACGCTGACACTGGCGCAAAGCACCAAGCCCACCCCCGGCCAGCCGGAAAAGCTGCCGTTCCACATCCCCGTGGCGGTGGGTCTGGTGGGCGCGGGCGGCGATCTGCCGCTACGTCTGGAAGGTGAAAACGAGGCCAAGGGCACCACGCGGGTGCTGAACCTGACCCTGCCGGAGCAGACCTTCGTGTTCGAGGACGTGGCAGATC
>DATGXU010000381.1:0-2398 GCA_035298685.1 Magnetospirillum sp.
GTGGGCACCGCCGCCGCAACCGGTTTCGTGATCGGCGTGCCGGGCGTGGTGGGGTACGTGATCGGCGGCTGGAACGCATCCAACCTGCCGCCGGGAAGCCTGGGCTTCGTCAGTGTGGTCGGGCTGGTGCTGATCGCGCCCACCTCGGTGCTGTGCGCGCCGTTGGGGGCGCGTTTGGCCCACAAGCTGGACACCAAGGTGCTGAAGCGGGTGTTCGCGGTGTTCCTGGCCTTCACCTCGGCGCGGATGTTCTATTCCATCCTGACCTGAGGTGAGGGTCGGCGGTTACTCGGACTTCAGCTCGGCCGGGGCGCGGAAGGTGAAGTTGGCCGGCGCCGCCTGAACGGCCTGACGGGCGCGGGCGATGCGGGTCTTCAGCTCGGCCGGCAGGCGCTGTTCGCCGCCGCCGGCGCGGGCGATCTCGACCAGCGAGGGCACGCCCTTTTCGCCGCCGGTAATGCGGCCGCCGCCGCGCTCGGCGGCATGCAGCAGATCGTGGATCAGGGTGCGCTTGCACGCCAGCACCGCCTGACGGGCGCCGGCCAGCGCCGCCTCGGCGCCTTCGGGGGCGAAGATGGTGACGCGGTGGTGCGGGTCGATGCCGTGCGGCGACAGGTGGCCATAGGCCGACAATTCAACTTCGATGCCGGTGGGGGCCAGTTCGCGCCCCAGCGAGCGGATGGCCGAGCGGTAATCGGCATAAGCGGCCAGCACGTCGGAAATGGCGCCGGTATCGGCGGGCGCGGCCAGATTGACGTCGGTCGAGGTGGTCCAGGGCTTCAGCTTGCCCTCGGGCTTGACGCGGGCGCGGGTGCGGGCCAGATCGGGGGCGCCTTCGCGGATGGCGCGGAAGGTTTCCATCTCCTGGCCCGACGAAAAGCCGATGCCGTATTCGATCATCACGCCGCCGATGGTCTCGGTCTCCGGGTCCATGAGCGAAAACAGCACGTCGTCGACCGATTGCTCGGACCAGCCGGTGATGCAGGCCAATTGGTCGGCACCGGCGTATTCGCACGATTGCAGCAGGCCTTGGGCCTTGGTGCGGGCGGGTTCGGGGGCGTGTTCGACAAAGGCTTCCAGCGAGTCCTTGCTGACCAGCTCGACGCCGTTCAGCACGGTGTCGCCATTGCCCAGGCGCCCGCCGGCGCCCGGCAGATTGACCCGCGTCCACGGTTCCAGATAGGCCAGCAGGCCGGCCACGGTATCCACGTCCGAGCCCTGCACCGGCAGCACCAGGCCGAATTCCGAGGCAGGCACTTCGTAGAAGCGGAACACCGCCGCCGCCACCATGCCGGTCCAGCCCTGCAGCCCCTCGACCTGATCCAGGTCGTCGCCGCTCAGCACGCGGGGCTCGCCGCCATCGGCCAGCACCACCGCTTCCAGCGTGGTGCTGGGGCGCATGCGCAACGGACCCATGGCGCCGGTGGCGACCACGCCGCCCACATAGGCCGAACCCACGCTGGTCAGGTCCACCAGCACGCGGGCGTTGGGGCCCACATGCTCGGCCAGGGCGGCGTTGACCTGGGTGAAGGTCAGGCCGGACCCGGCGGCGATCAGGCCGGCGGCGGCGTCGATGGCGATCTGATTGGTCTGCAGCTGCTCGGCCGGGGTGCCGGCGGGCGCCAGTTCGGGGGTCACCGCGCCCTTGGGGCGGATGGCGACCACGCCGCGAAAGCCGGCTGTCGCGTCCTTTTTATAGTCGAATGAGCCGATGGCGCTGGTCAGGCCGCCGGTGGGCATGACCGCGAAATTCTGGGCCACCGCCTGCGCCACCGCGCCGACGATATCCGAGGTGACCAGCAGTACCGCATCCACCGCCCGGCCGCCGTCATCGGCGATGTCCGCTTGGGGAAGGCTGGCGAAATCGACGTGCTGCGCGGAGGCCGAGGTCATGGTCCGACGTGTCTTCAAGAGCTGGTTCGGAAAACAAGGCGCGGACCATACCATCATCGGCGCGGGCGAATAAACCATTCTGTGGCGTGGTTTTCGTGGACGGTGCCATGCGCCGTCAAGTCATACCGCCCGGCCGATGAACTGATCCGTTGGTTCAGTTCATGCCGAGACGGTGGGGCTCACGCGCCGCTCGGGCTTTCCGGTCGGCCACGGCGCCTGCGGCGAGTCATATCAGCGGCCGATCGGTATCACTCGACCAATTGCGCCAAGGCATGGATCAACAGCCCCACCAGCCCGCCGACCAGGGTGCCGTTGATGCGGATATATTGCAGGTCGCGGCCGACCTGCAGTTCCAGCTTGTCCACCAGGGTGCGGGTGTCCCAGCGTTCCACCACCCCGGCGATGAAATGGCCGATCTCGGCGCGCTGGGGCACGATCATGCGTTCGACGGCGCGGCGCAGCCAGCGGTTCAGCACGGCGCGCAGATGGGCGTCCTCGCTCAGGC